>JAUWYU010000070.1 GCA_030615655.1 Dehalococcoidia bacterium | reverse complement strand
GTCGGCGGCGCCCAGGCAATTGCCGCCATGGCTTATGGCACCGAATCTATCCCGGCGGTAGATAAGATTTGCGGGCCGGGTAATATCTTTGTGATGCTGGCTAAGAAGATGGTGTTCGGGGCGGTTGATATTGACGCGCTTCAGGGACCGAGTGATGTGCTGATTATCGCCGATGAGGCGTCCAATCCGGAGTACTGCGCTGCCGACCTTCTCGCGCAGGCGGAGCATGATGTATTGGCTGAAGCTAATATGATTACTACTTCAAGGCGGCTGGCCGATAAAGTCAACCGGGAAGTGGCGCGGCAGCTGCCGACTCTATCACGCCGGTCCATAGTCGGGGAGTCGCTGGAGAGAGGGGTGATAGCTGTCGTCGGCAGCTTGGATGAAGCTATTGAACTGGCTAATCTCTATGCCCCGGAGCACCTTTGCCTGATGCTGGATAACGCTGCCGATTATATTGATAGAATCACCGGTGCCGGGTGTATCTTTACCGGCAGGGAGGCTACGGTGACGCTGGGCGATTACGTGGCGGGGCCGAGTCATGCCCTGCCCACGGGGGGTACCGCCCGGTTCAGTTCACCGCTGAATATATGCGATTTCATCAAGTTTATCAGTGTCATTAAGACTGAAGAGCTGGACATCGAACGACTCGGCAAAGCCGCGTCAATCATAGCTAGGGCCGAGGGACTTGATGCCCACGCCCGGGCAATCGAGAAGCGACTCAAAGGTTTAAATCAGGGGGGCAGGGATATTGGCTGATTCCGAAGGAATTGAGAAGTTGATTCGTTCTCATTTGGCAGGGTTTACCGGCTACAGCGCCAGTATCTCCCCGGAAACGCTGGCGGGTAAGGTTGACGTGCCCGTGGAGAGTATCGTCAAGATGAATGCCAATGAGAACCCCTACGGCTGCTCCCCGAGGGTGCTGCGAGCGCTGGCCGATAGCCACAACCTGAATATCTACCCTGATGATGGCCAGAGTGAGTTCCGCAAACTGCTGGCGGGATATGCCGGTGTGCCCGCTGAGCATATTGTTGCCGGTCACGGCAGTAATTCGCTGATTGACATGATTGTACGCCTGTTCGTCGGCCCCGGTGACGAGGTCATAAACTGCGTTCCCACCTTTGATATCTATCGTTTCAGCACGGAGATATGCGGCGGCACTTTGGTGAATGTCAACAGGGACGATAATTTCGCCATGGATGCAAAAGCTGTTAAAGCTGCTATCAGCCGTAAGACCAAACTGATATTTCTGGCTACTCCCAACAATCCCACGGGGAACACAATCCCGCGACAGGACATTCTGGAGATTGTTGATACCGGAGTTCTCGTGGTCGTTGACGAGGCCTACTATGAGTTCGGCGGGGAAACGCTGGTGCCTCTGGCCGGTCGGTACAGGAATTTGATGGTGCTGCGCTCATTCAGCAAGTGGGCCGGACTGGCCGGACTGAGGATCGGCTACGGTATTTTCCCGCCCCGGATTGCTGGTTACCTGATGGCGATAAAAATCCCGCATAACGTTAATATGGCCGCCGAGATTGCCGTGAGGGAGTCCCTGGCCGACCTGGACTATTTGCAGGACAGGGTGAAGGCCATCGTTGCCGAGAGAGAAAGACTGTTCGGTGGACTCCGGAAGTTGTCATGGCTGAAGCCGTTTCCGTCGCAGGCTAATTTCATTTACTGTATCGTGCTGAAGGGCAGTGCCGGCGAGCTCCACCAGAAATTGCAGAAGAAGGGCATCCTGGTTCGTTACTTCGATAAGCCGCTTCTGCGTAACAGCATCCGCATCAGCGCGGGCAGACCGGAGCATACCGATGCCCTGTTGAAGGCGCTCCGCGAACTGGAACGATAGGCAGCGTCGAAATAGGGGATAAATCGCGCTGCCCTGTTAGAGGAGGACGAAATGGATGCCGAGAGCCAGATTTATCGCGACTTACAGCAGCATCTGGATAAATCACCGGTTGGCTACCCGGCGACCCAATCCGGTGTGGATATTCGTTTATTAAAACACGTTTTCACCCCCGAAGAAGCGCAAATAGCCACCAAGCTTTCTACTATAAAACTGGAGCCGGCAAAGCGCATTTACAGGCGTGTCGGGAAAAGCGGCATGGCAATGTCTATCGAGGAGCTTCAGGAGAAATTAGACCGGATGGTGTATAAGGGGACCATCCTGGCGTACAGTGAAGGATTTGGTGAGAAACGTTATAAGAACACCGGGGTTACCGCTGGTGGCATTGTGGATTTTCAGGTCAACCGGCTTACGAAAGATTTGGTCGACACCTTTGGTAAATATCACGAAGAAAGGTTCGCTCAGGCAGAAACTACTGGTTCTATCGGGATTCCCCAGTTGCGTACCATTCCGGTAGAGAAGAGTATCCCTGTTCCTGAAAAATACAGGGTCAGCACCTTTGATGATGCCAGGCATCTTGTTGAGAACGCACCCGGCCCAATTTCTGTAGCCAACTGTGTTTGCCGGCAGACCCGGGATATTCGGGGTGAGAGTTGCATTCATTCTGACATTCGTGAGACCTGTTTGCAGATCGGGCCGGACCATGCCAAGCAGTACATTGAGATGGGGATTGGCCGCTATATCACCAGAGAAGAAGCCCTTGAAGTTTTGGAGAGAGCCCGGGAAGCGGGATTTATCCTCCAGCCGGAAAATTCACTGCAGCCGGAGAATATCTGCTGTTGTTGCGGAGACTGTTGCGGACTCCTTAGCGCCGTGAAAAAAGCTCCCCGCCCGGCCGACCTCTACGCAACCAACTATTATGCCGAAGTTGACCCTGAATTATGTAAGGGTTGCGGGACCTGCGTCAAGCGGTGCCAGCTGGAAGCCAGAATCATGGCCGATGGTAAGGCTGCCGTTAACCTTGACCGCTGTATCGGCTGCGGGAATTGCGTTGTAACCTGTGAATCGGGTGCCAGCCGATTGCAGAAAAAAGACAGGGAACTGGTACCCTTTAAAGATAAAGACACCATGTTTATGAGAATCTTGGCCAGGAAAACCGGCAGATGGAATATGCTTAAACTGAGAATGAAGATGTTTCTGGGGCTAAGAGTGTGAGCCGTTTATGGATACTCCATAACAGGTGCTATCGGTTACTGATTATCAGATAAAACACTGCCGGAATGTAATTTTTAAGTCCGCACATCACAAAAATCTCTAGGGATGTGCGAAACTAAAAAATCCAGTTATAATCGATTTACGTATGAAGTTTTGTAAAGCACCGGTTTATGTTTTCGGTTCGTAGACCTCATATATCTTTCGAACTGGTGGCTCAATAGCAATTGGGCCAAGCATCTCCTGTAATTTGGCCTGTATCAAACCAAATGCAGTTTCCAAGTCCTCTTTTGTTTCCCATGTAGAAAAAGAGCCATACTCATTGGTATCAGAATTGGCAATATATATTCTGTCCTTTAAGCCCTTCATACCCTTAAGAACGGGGTTCAATGCATCGGCCAGCCCTTCAGCCTCAGTGCGTTTACCGGGTGCGGTTTTAAACGTGAGAAGTGATGCGTACATAGTGATACCTCCTTCATGAGTTGTTATTGTGTATTATAATTATAGTCGGATGTGATTATTTGTCAAGAACTATTTCATTGAATTACACAAGTAGCCCGGGTGAAATATCTTCCTGATTTTGATTCAATCGTTGGAATTATCTTTGCTGCGATTTTAGCACATCACTAATCTCCAAAAACTATTGACAAATAGCTGATGTATGTTATAATACTTAACAGATAAGCTGTCATTGTGTAATAAAATATAACAGGAGATTGTATATGGACTCGGTCGATGAAGTTTTGGAAAAAGTAGTGCAGATGCAGAACAGCCAGGGTTTCTCTGACCAGCAGATGGCTGAAAAAATCGGGTGCAGCCGGCCGCTCTATCAGCGGACGCGTACCGGGAAAATACCTGTCGGCGGCACTTTTCTCAGGGGTGCCATGAAATTGCTGGCCTCAGTTGTTGGTGGCGGTAGGAAATCCTTTGTCCGGCGTGAGACCAAAGAGACTAATATCAGCCTGGGATTGAGTGTTGATGGGACCGGCCGGTATGAGATAAATACCGGCATCGGCATCTTTGACCACCTGCTGTCGCAGTTGTCGCGGCACGGATTATTTGACATAAATTTGACGGCTACCGGTGATGACCCGCACCACATTACCGAGGATGTGGCTATTTGTCTGGGTAAAGCCTTCGGTGAAGCCCTGGGCGAGAAGCGGGGTATCGTGCGCATGGCGAATGTTTCGGTGCCGATGGATGAAGCGTTGGTGACGGTTGTAGTCGATATCAGCGGCCGGGGATATGCGGTGCTGGACCTCCCCTTTGCCGATAATGATATGTTCGGCTTTCCCACCGACCTCGTCCGTCACTTCCTTGAGTCCTTCGCTAATGAAGCCAGATTTAACCTGCATGCCGGGGTCGTCTACGGAAACAATGACCACCACAAGGCGGAAGCGCTCTTCAAGGCATTGGGGCGGGCTCTTGATATTGCTACCCGGATTGACGCGCGTATCTCTGGCGAACTGCCCAGCACCAAGGATTATCTGGAGAGCTAGGGATTTTCTTCCAAAAAGGCTAGTTGACGGCCGGTCAGCTTCTCGTAAGCCTGCACGTATATCTTTGTCGTCGCCTCGATTACATCCTGCGGAAGCGTGGGTGCGGGGGGTTCCTTATTCCAGCCGGACTGTACCAGCCAGTCGCGGACTGGCTGTTTATCGAAGCTCGGTTGAGACTGTCCCACCTTATACTGGTCGGCATCCCAGAATCGCGATGAATCGGGGGTAAGCAGTTCATCAATCAGCAAGAGTCGGCCGTTGTCTATACCGAACTCGAACTTGGTATCGGCAATGATGATGCCCCGGCTTCTTGCGTACTCGCGGGCATAGTTATAGACAACCAGGCTCTTTTCTTCCATCTCCTGGGTAGCGCGGAGGCCAATCAGCTTTACGATGTCTTTCATGGTGATGGGCTCGTCATGCCCTGTCTCCGCCTTGGTGGTTGGTGTAAACAATGGCTCTTTGGGTTCTTGGCTCTCATGCAGGCCCTTGGGCATGGTATTTCCCGAAATGGTGCCGTGCTCTTGATATTCGGCCCAGGCCGACCCCGAAATGTAGCCGCGAACCACGCATTCCACCGGTATGCGCTTTACTTTCTTAACGACCATAGAGCGACCCCTCAGATAAGCGGGGTATGCAAAACGGCTGCTGGCGGGGAGATAGGAATCAATGCAGTGAACGTTATCAACCGCCTCGGCCATATGGTTGGGAATTATCTCGGCCGTGCGCCGGAACCAGAAAGAGGAGAGCCGGTTGAGTACGTGGCCCTTGAGTGGGATGCCGCAGGGCAGGACCGAATCAAAAGCGGAAATTCGGTCGGTAGCTATGATGAGCAGGTGGCTGCCGAGGTCATAGGTATCGCGTACCTTGCCGCGGATAAACAACGGTAGCGGCAGTTCTGTTTCCATCAATACGGATGACTCAGGATTATCCATCTGCTTATACCTTTCTAGCTATTTTTTAATAAAAAAGCTCACGGGATGAGACTTATATAGCCCGTGGTCTCAGTTCCATAGATTCTGAGATACTGCCCTGCCATTGCGACTTGGTTAAACCGAGCCTCTGGAAAATTTCATCTACGTGTTGCAGGTAATGCTGGTAGTCAAAAAGTGCCTCGAGTTCTTCAGACGGTATAGTGCCGGTAACATCACTGTCACCTTTGAGTAGCGTCAGGAAATTTCTATTCCCCTTCCACGCCTTCATTGCGTTTCTCTGTACCAGCTCGTAGGCCTTCTGCCGGCTCAACCCCTTGTCAATAAGGGCCAGCATCACCCTCTGCGAGAAAACCAGACCCCGCGTGAGGTCCAGGTTCTTTTTCATACGGTGCGGGTAGACCTGTAGCCTTCTCATTACCGAGGTGAAAAGGGCCAGTATATAGTCCAGTGCCAGGCAGGCGTCGGGCAGGATGATGCGCTCGTTGGAGGAATGACTGATATCCCGTTCGTGCCATAGGGCGATATTCTCCATTGAAGTCAGAGCGTAGCCCCGTATCAATCGGGACAGACCGCAGACTCGCTCCGAGAGCTCTGGATTTCGCTTATGCGGCATGGCCGAGGAGCCGGTCTGGCCGGTACCGAAGGGCTCTTCGACCTCACGCACCTCGGTTCTCTGCAGAGCCCTGATTTCAGTGGCGAATTTCTCCAGGGAACCGGCGGTGATGGCCAGCGTGGTGACAAACTGGGCATGGCGGTCGCGCTGCAGTACCTGGTTTGATATCGGGGCCGGGTCGAGCCCCAGCTTGTGGCAGACCTTCTGTTCGACCTCTGGAGTTACTGTGGCATAGGTGCCGACAGCTCCGGAAATTTTACCTACCGAAATAATTTTTTTTGCTTCGGCGAGTCGGTGCAGATTGCGCCTCATTTCCTCGACCCATAGCGCCATCTTCAAGCCGAAAGAAGTCGGCTCGGCATGTATACCGTGGGTGCGACCTATCATGACGGTGTATTTATGCTCTATTGCCCTCTGCGCCAGGGCTGCCGTGAGCTCCTTTACATCCTGAATCAGTATCTCGGTGGCTTCAACAAGCTGCAGGCTGGTGGCCGTATCTATGACGTCGGAAGAAGTAAGCCCCAGATGAATGAAGCGTGACTCCTCGCCAAGGCTCTCGGCGACAGCACCGAGGAAGGCGGTCACGTCATGGCGGGTTTCCTTGAGAATTTCCTCCATGCGCTTCAGGTTGCATTTGGCCAGTTTAATCTTGGGGATTGCATTTCGAGGAATAACACCGAGTTCAGCCCAGGCATCACAGACCGCTATCTCCACTTCAAGCCACTTGTCGTACTTATTCTCGTCTGACCAGACCTTTTTCATTTCGGGTCGGGAATAGCGTTCAATCATTATATACTCCTTTGTCGGCTATTTCCTTAAGTGAATTATCTCATAATCTAGACTTCAGATTAAGGGCAGTCTATGCGGAATTTTCTCCCTGTAGTTCGCTCCGGTACTTCTCGTACGCCTGTCTAATTTTATCATGCTTCAGCCCCAAAATCTCGGCCGCCAGGTAAGCGGCATTTTTAGCTCCGGTGCCGCCTATAGCCATACAGGCTACCGGTATGCCTGCGGGCATCTGGACTATAGAGTAAAGGGCGTCGACACCCTTTAGCTCGCCGCTGGACATTGGCACGCCTATCACCGGCAGGGTAGTCCAGCTGGCCAGGGTGCCGGGCAGATGCGCCGCCGCCCCCGCCCCCGCAATGACAACCTCAATACCGCGTTCCCGGGCGGATAAGGCGTACTGCCTCGCCTTTTCCGGGTTGCGGTGCGCCGATATCACGTTGACTTCATGGTCGATGCCGAGCTGGGTTAATATTTCAAGCGCTTTCTGGAGCGCCTCGGCATCCGACTTTGAACCCATTACTACGCCGACAAGTGGCATATTGTTTACCTCACTCAGTAATTACTTTATATCGGCAATATCTTTACGATAGTAGC
>JAUWYU010000148.1 GCA_030615655.1 Dehalococcoidia bacterium | reverse complement strand
GGCCAGGAGGTGATGCGCCAGCAGTACCGGCTGTGCTACCTGTAAATGCGTATAGCCGGGCATGATGACACTCTTATTTGTTTCAGCCCGGTCGAGCAGTGCCGTCTGAAGATTACGCAAACCATCTATAGTATCAGATATCGCTTCCCTGGTAAAGAGCCGCATGTCCAGGGCTACCTGGTCATTCCTGGAGCGGGCGGTATGCAGCTTACCACCCACCTCCCCTACTTTCTCAATGAGCCGGGACTCAACCGCCATGTGGATGTCTTCCAGTTCCACCCTGAACTCGAATTTACCCTGTTCCATCTCCTTGCGGATAGATTCCAGTCCATCAGTGATAGTCCTGGCTTCTTCGCGGGAGATTATGCCCTGCCTGGCGAGCATCCTGGCATGGGCAATGCTGCCGGCGATATCATGCTTGTACAGGCGCCAGTCAAAAGGAAGAGAGGCGGTATACGCCGCTACCAGTTTATCAGCCGACTTGTTAAAACGACCGCGTATATGACTCATGCTAGTCTTCCTCTGTTTCTTCAGGTCCCATGATGCTGAGCGGCCCTTCCTTATCACCTAATAGCTGTAGCTGAGCCTGAGTCCTCACGGGCAGCCCCCAGAGATGAATGAAACCCTCGGCGGCACTCTGGTCAAACTCATCACCTTTGTCATAGGTAGCGAGACCGAGCGTGTAGAGCGACTTGGGTGACTTACGCCCGGCGATTGTAGAGTGTCCCTTGAAGAGCTTAATTCTTACCGTCCCGGTTACATAGCGCTGCGAACTGATTATATAAGCAGAGAGGTCTCGATTCAGCTGGCTGAACCAAAGGCCGTTAAAGATAAGGTCAGCGTATTCCACGGCCACCTTCTGCTTAAAGCGCAGCTGGTCTTTAGACATAGTCATCGCTTCCAGTGCCTGATGCGCCTGCAGCAGTACGGTAGCCGCCGGTGCCTCGTATATCTCCCGTGACTTGATACCAACTACGCGGTTCTCAATATGGTCAATCCTGCCCACGCCGTGCTGGCCGGCCAGTTCATTCATCATTTGAATCAGGGCAACCCCGTCCAGTTTCCGGCCATCAACAGTCACCGGGATACCCTTTTCAAATCCGATTTCTACATACTGCGGTTTGTCCGGGGCCTGGTCCGGAGACCTGGTCCAGGTATATACATCATCCGGCGGCTCAGTCCAGGGGTCTTCGAGGACACCACACTCGATGCTCTTGCCCCAGAGGTTTTCATCAATGGAATACGGGCTGGAGGCAGTGACAGGTACGGGTATAGCGTGTTTTTGAGCGTAGGCGATAGTCTCTTCGCGCGTCATTCCCCATTTCCGGGCCGGCGCTATAATCTTCAGGTCAGGAGCCAGGGCGTTAATGCTAACGTCAAATCTTACCTGGTCATTTCCCTTGCCGGTGCAGCCATGGGCTACGGCTACAGCGCCCTCCGCTACCGCCGTGTCCACCAGCAATTTAGCCATGAGGGGTCGGGACAGGGCTGTAGCCAGGGGATACTGTCCTTCATAGAGCGCATCCGCCTGTAAAGCGGGCATAATAAAATACGTGACAAATAACTCTTTGCCATCAATCACCAATGACTTTATGGCGCCGACATCAAGTGCTTTCTGACGAACCGATGAAAAGTCACGCTCATTGCCGACATCAATGTTAACGGCGATAACATCCAGATTATACTTCTCCTGAAGCCACTTAATGGCTACCGAGGTATCCAGTCCGCCGCTGTAAGCCAGCACTACTTTATCCGACACCTTTAAGCCTCCCTCAAGTAAGACACAATCACCGTTTAATTCCGAAATTCCTTTCCAGGAAATTGACGACTTCAGAGCTAACTCCAGGGTACTGCCATGAATAATGATGCCCCGGCGCCTTCAACCAGCTCAATATGCTACCGGGATTGTCCTTCGCCGAGGACAGACCGAACCAGCTCTTAAAGGTAGCCCAGAGTATAGCCGACACATTCCCGTAGCTGAAGGTATCAATACCCCGGCCGTTGCTGTTCATCAGCAATGTCCTGTCCAACGCGGTAGGTTTATGCCAGAAAGGCGTACCCGTCTGGATACTGTATACCTGTGTCTTATCCCGTAAAATACCCATGGCTTTAGCAGAAATAACCGTGCCCGTGCTCTCGCCGGCGATAATAATCCTGAGGTTGGGAATATGGTCAGTGAGAAACTCCACCCGCCTGGCTAAATCTTCAGCCTTTGACGGATAGCGCTTGACGACTTCAGTAAACTCCTTCATACAGCCGCGCAGTCCACGGCTGGTCCGCCAGTAGTTCAATACCAGCAAGTTGTAACCCAAACTCTCAAGCTGAGATTTAATGCCTTCAAGAATACTCTCCCACCCGGGCGTTTCCTTCGTTAAATTCCACCCCCAACCGCCTGAATTAAAGACGACGACGACATCCCTGTCTTTAGCTTCCACATAAGTAGCCAATAATTGGTCCACAAAACTCTGGAGCCTGTCCCGGCTGTCGCCAACGAATTCCACAGCCAACTCAATAGCACCGTCAATCACCGATTGAGGCACCGCCTGATATTCAATCTCAGATGAATCAGGCTCCTGAATCACTATCTCTTTAGCCATCCCAACCTCTTATAGCATAAAGTCAGCCACATCATTACCGTCTCTTAATCATTTTAGCAATATTTACTTAACAACTCCAGAGAATGCCTCATCCAGTATGCCGATAGCCCGGTCAACCTCATTATTACCGATGATTAGCGGCGGTATCAGGCGAATAGCATCAGGTTTTAGCTTATTTACCAGCAGACCTTTCGAGAGGCAGTCCATTAAAACCGACTGGCCGATATCGCTATTAAACTCTATAGCCACGAGGAGTCCTCGTCCCCTTACATCGGTAATGAAGGAATATTTATCTTTCAGTCTTTTCAGTTCATCCATAAGATACCGTCCCACCTTGCTGACGTTGCCGGCAATATCATTATCAATGACGTACTTCAGCGTGGCATAAGCAGCGGTACTGGTAACCGGATTACCGCCAAAGGTAGAGTTATGGTCTCCTGCGATAAAAACTGAGGCCCTTTCTTTGGCCAGTAACGCCCCAACGGGTATACCACTGCCCAGCCCCTTGGCCAGGGTCAAGATATCAGGTTCGATACCGTACAGTTCATAACCAAACAGTGCCCCGAGGCGGCATATCCCCGTTTGAACTTCATCCAGGATAAGCAAAATACCCCTGCGGTCGCACCACTGCCTTACTTCCTTTAGATAATTATCACCGGGGATATTGACACCCCCCTCACCCTGCACCGGCTCCAGCATCACAGCGCAGGTCTTGTCGGTAGTAGCCGACCTGACAGCTTCAATATCATTATTAGCCACATTGACGAAACCGACCGGCAGAGGAACATAGGGTTCATGCATCTTGGGCTGCCCGCTTGCTGCCGTCATAGCTAAAGAACGGCCGTGGAAGGAACCCATAGTTGTAATGACCTCGTAAGCGCCGTTTAGCTTGAGGCTACCGTAGCGTCGGGCAAGTTTAACAGCGCCCTCATTAGCTTCAAGGCCACTGTTACAGATAAAAACCCTGTCAAGACAACTATTTTTTACCAGAAGCTCGGCCAGGCGAATCTGGGGAACGGTATAGTACCAATTTGAAGTCTGTATTAGAGTATTCGCCTGCTCGGCGACGGCATCGGCAACCACATGGTGGCAGTGCCCCAAGCAGTTGACCGCTAACCCACAAACAAAGTCCAGGTACTCTTTGCCTTTATCGTCCCAGACCAGCGCTCCCTTTCCTTTTACCAGAGTTACCGGGACACGCACTATGGTCTGCATGTAATATTTACTTTCCAATTCCTGCCAATTGTTCATTTATCTTGCCTTCTTTGATGAGGTTATCTACCGCACCCCCTGATATATTACAACCCTCCCCCTGTGTCCCCCTCCCTTGGGAAGGGAGGGGGAAGAATTCTTTAGAAGAGGGGCTTCGCCCCTCTTAAACTCCCCCACCATATATTTGAAGGCTTCGCCTCTCTTGAACTCTCCTT
>JAUWYU010000165.1 GCA_030615655.1 Dehalococcoidia bacterium | reverse complement strand
GCTAGGAGGTAAATATGGCGGTAGCCGTTAGACTAAACCAGACCAAGTATGATATCTTCCGGTGGCGATATGAACTGAGCGTACCCAAGAAACTGGTCATGGCACTAGGCATGGCAATGCTTACCGGCCTGCTGGCCCAGGCCAGAATCTATCTCCCCTGGAGTCCGGTGCCGGTAACGGGACAGACCTTTGCCGTGCTTCTGGCCGGCGTGCTCCTGGGAAGGTGGTGGGGCGGCATCAGTCTGACCATCTATGGCGGTCTCGGCATGGCCGGAGTTCCCTGGTTTGCCGGGCTGAACGGCGGATTCGCGTATATGGCTGGTCCTACCGGCGGCTATATTGTCGGTTTCATCCTGGCTGCCCTTTTCCTGGGGTATTTTACGGATAAATATATCAGGTCGAGAAGCTTCCTGAGCATGCTGGTGCTAATGCTCTTCGCCAACTTCATCCTCATCTATGTTCCCGGGCTCCTTCAACTCGGTCTCTGGCTCAATCTGATAAAAGGAGAACCGGCCACGTTTACAGGTCTCCTTACTATAGGAGCTATTCCCTTCATCGCCGGTGACATTACCAAGGCTGTTGTGGCGGCGCTCATAGCCAGAGGCGCAACCCCAAAAACAGCCTACAATGGTGAGGTTGATAAAGATAAGTGGTCCCGGTGGCGCCTGCCGTGATTGCGCTCGTAGCTAATCGCTGATATAATAGAGCTTGTGGAAAAAGAAGATAAGCTTGAAATAATGCGCCACTCGGCCTCCCATGTCATGGCCGAGGCCGTCCTGTCCATTTTCCCCGAGGCAAAGTTCGGTATCGGCCCGTCGATAGAAAACGGCTTTTACTACGACTTTGATTTACCGCGTTCACTCACGCCGGATGACCTGCCCGTTATCGAACAGAAGATGGGCGAGATAATTAAAGCCGATTTGCCTTTTATCCATAAGGAACTCACCAAGGAAGAAGCCAGACAGCTTTTTGCTTCCCAGCCCTATAAGCTGGAACTGATTGATGAAATCCCTGACGATAAGGTAGGCATTTACGAGCAGGGCGCCTTTGTCGATTTGTGCCGCGGGCCCCATGTCAATACCACCCGGGAGATAAAGGCATTCAAGCTGACTAACATCGCCGGCGCCTACTGGCGGGGTAATGAACGCTTTCCAATGCTGCAGCGGATATACGGCACCGCCTTTAACAACCAGAAAGAGCTCGATGAGCACCTAGCCATAATAGAAGAGGCCAAGAGGCGTGACCACCGTAAGCTGGGCAAGGAGCTGAACCTGTTCACTACGTCCGACGAGATAGGCAGCGGGCTTATTATTTACCTGCCGAAAGCAGGGCGTATCCGCGCCATTATCGAGGAGTTCTGGAGGCAGGAGCACTTTGCCAACGGCTATGAAATCCTGTACACGCCGCATATCGGGCTGAGCAAGCTGTGGGAGACCAGCGGCCATCTGGACTTCTACCAGGAGAATATGTACTCGCCAATCGACATCGAGGGGCAGGATTATTATCTCAAGCCAATGAACTGTCCTTTTCACATGCTGGCATATAAGTCGCAGCTGCGCTCCTACCGTGATTTACCTTTACGCTGGGCAGAGCTTGGCACTGTTTACCGCTACGAACGCAGCGGCGTATTACTCGGCCTGATGCGTACCCGCGGAATTACCCAGGACGATGCCCATATCATCTGCACTCCGGAGCAGATGAACGACGAGATATCTGAAGTACTTCGTTTTTCCCTGCATATATGGCATGTCTTCGGCTTCCAGAAGTATAAAGTTTACCTGTCCACCCATCCTGAAAAGTCAATCGGCACCGAACAAATGTGGAGTGATGCGCAGGATGCCTTACGCAAAGTCATTGATGAGAACAAGCTTGAGTATGAGGTCGATGAGGGCGGTGGCGCCTTCTACGGTCCCAAGATTGACCTCAAAATCGAGGATGCTCTGGGGCGTGAGTGGCAGATGACCACTATCCAGTTCGACTTCAATCTGCCGGAACGTTTTGATATGGTCTATACCGGGGCGGATGGCAAAGAGCACCGACCCTATATGGTACATCGCGTCCTGCTCGGTTCCTGGGAGCGATTCTTCGGGCTCCTGCTTGAGCACTACGGCGGCGCCTTCCCGGTCTGGCTGGCACCGGTGCAGGTAAAGGTTATTCCGGTGGCTGACCGCCACCTGGACTATGCCCGCAAGCTGGAGACCGAGTTTAAGAGCCGGGGAGTGCGGGTAGAGGTCGATGACCGCTCCGAGAGGATGAACCTGAAAATAAGACAGGCGCAATTAGAGAAAATACCCTACATGCTCGTCGTCGGTGATAAAGAGGCCGCCGATAATTCTGTTTCTGTCCGGTGCCGCAGTGGCGAGCAAATGCCCGCCCAGCCCTTTACCAGTTTTCTGGAAACCATAAGTGCGGACATAGCCAATAAGGTGTAAAACAATGAGTTTTGTTATTTTTCAAGCCAGTTCTGCTCGGTTGTGGTTGGTGGGACTATATATAAAAATCAATTAAGGGGGAGCATTTATGCTCCCCCTTTTCAATATCCTATTCCGATTGACTTCCCTTCACTCCAGACTTATAATAGGCCTATCCATCAGAGCGAAAGGAGGAAATTATATGAGCGTATTGGTTTTACTCGAAGCACAAGTCAAACCTGAGGATATCTCTGACATGAAGTCATATATGGCAGAGATACTTCCAGATACTCGCGCATATGATGGTTGCCAGAGAATAGACGTGTATTCCAATACCGAGGATACGGGCGGTATGGTTCTGGTTGAACACTGGGACTCACGTGCCCACTACGAGAAATATGTTGCTTGGCGCACAGAAACTGGGGTTTCGGATAGAATCGGCGCAATGCTTGCTGGCCCGCCAAGCATTCGATATTTTGAAAGAGTTGATGTGTAGCATTCGTCAGAACCTTCAAGCCCCAGGAGTTGATTCCTGTGCGGGAATGTGGTATAGTTTTTATTCGTAGGATACCTGTGCCTTGAGGAGGATAGTAAGGACATAATTAAGCAACTTCGTGTCAACGAGCGCATTATAGCCAGAGAGGTTCGCCTGGTCGGAGACAAGGGAGAGCAGTTAGGGATTATGACCCTGGCTGATGCGCGTGAGGTGGCGAAAAAGCACAACCTGGACCTGGTAGAGGTAGCACCTACGTCAGTACCTCCCGTCTGCCGCCTTCTTGATTACGGGAAGTACAAATACGAGCAGCAGAAGAAAGAACAGCAGGCGAGGAAAAGCCAGAAGCTCTCACTACTAAGGGAAATTCGCCTGCGACCCAAGATAGGAACCCATGACTTTGAGTCCAAAGCCAGGACAGCCAGGAAATTGCTGACTGACGGGGATAAGGTCAAGGTAACGTTGATGTTCCGGGGGCGCGAAGCCACGCACCCCGACCTGGGCTGGAAGGTACTACAGCGGATGGTAGAATCTCTGAATGATATTTCCTCTCTGGAAAGGCAGCCGTTAAT
>JAUWYU010000081.1 GCA_030615655.1 Dehalococcoidia bacterium | reverse complement strand
AGAGAGCCAGGCAGGAGGCCAGGAAAAGTGCTGAGACAGCCGTGGCAAAGAAGCCTATCCCCGTAGAGTTGCCTGCTCAAGTTGAAACGGGGATAGCCAGAGCCATCTGTCTATGGGCAGGCATAATACTTTCACTCGCTGGCCTGGGCCTGGCATGGTATTTCACCCTTACATGGAGGGGAGCGTTTGGCTCCCCCATAGCGAAGGATCCGTGGTATCTTCTGTTTGCTTTAATATTGTTGCTCGGTCTCCCCTGCGTAATCCCGGGAGTCTTCTTTATCAGCCGAGGCATCACTGGCTATCTTATAAGCAAACCTGCCGACGGCAGAGTCTCAAACTGGTGGTGGTTGCTGCCCGTAGTCCTGGGTTTTATTGGCGGTGTAATCTCCTGGGTTATACACAAAAATGTAAACTGGCACCAGGCCAGGAATATGTTGACCGTGGGTATCTTGATGACATTCATATTTACCATTCCCGTGCTGGCCGGCTAACAAACGGCACCAACTTTAGTTCAAGCTCCAGAACCGCCGGTGCCAGAGCCGGAAGCTCCCGTACAAGTGATTCGGCGATGGTAGAGTTAGATAAACAAGTTGTAAGAAATATGCCAGAATTGCTGGCAAAGGTGGGCTTTGAGATTCGTCGTTAGGTTGATGAGAGACCAATGAGTGACATCTTCATTGCACATGTAGAGGAAGACGCTCGTACAGCACTGGAAATCGCAATAGGACTGGAAGAAACAGGTTACTCTACGTGGTGTTACGAGATCGACAGCATACCCGGGCCATCCTACCTGATTCAAACAGGGAAAGCCATAGAGGAATCCAAAGCCATAGTTGTGGTAATATCCCCGCATTCGGTTGCTTCACGCCAGGTCACCAGAGAGATTATACGGGCCCATGAAAGCGGTAAAGAGTTTATCCCGATACTTCTAGGCATTACTCACAGCGAGTTTCAGAGCCGCCAGCCAGAGTGGCGGGAGGTTCTGGCTGCTGCCGCTTCAAAAAGCATTCCCCCGGAAGGCGTCGCCCCCATTCTCCCCGGCATCATTAATGGACTCAGGACTTTAGGCATTGCTCCGAACTTGAAACCTGACACTGCGAAGATTAGGCAAATACGTAGTGTACTGGACGAGCTACGAGAGCAAAGCGTACCGGAAAAACCCGAAGATTTAAAACTACCAGCCGTGAAACCCGAGCCTGAATCTGTCACCACACAGATACCCTCTACCCGTCCCCACGAAAAGACTGTAGGACGAAGAAGGTGGACAAAGCTAGCTGTAATAGCTTCCAGCATAGTGGTGGTAGCCGTCATTGCTGTTTGGCTGGTGATCTCACTTGGTCGGCCGGACGATACTGCTACTCATCCTACCACCCCTGAACCAGCACCAACGGTAACGGCACCACCAACGGTAACAACACCACCAACGGAAACAGAACCAGAAACGGAATCGGTAACAGAACCAGTAACACCACCACCAGAAACAGCAACAGAATCAGAATCAGAATCAGAATCAGAGCCAACGACAGCCCAGGACCTAGCCGAATACATAGAGCTCAGCTATGACCCGGTGAGCTTCGATAAAAGCGAAATTCACGGCAGTGAGGTCTTCTACGCCACTATTACGGGAATCGTTACCTGTACTAAAGACTTGCCAGTGTCGAACATCGAGTTCAGTCTCACCTCTCAAGTTATCGCCGAACATACCACCAGCGGCACTACGGTAACGCTCAATCCCGGCTATACAATTATCATAGAGAGCTTCCCCGCAATAGAAGATGAAACTGTTGTCATCAACAAGACGGTACCCCTGCAATTCCCGACACGAGCCGAAACAGGTGACTATATTATTATCGTGAAGGTTATTGAAGCCAAAGCCAATATCGGTGTCTGGCTCGACGTCAGCAGCTATCTCGCCCAAGACCAGGACCTGGGCATAGTGAAATATATCACTCCCGATTCGGTAACGTCACCACTCCAGTATAATTATTTCTCAGGCTATGTCCGTGAGCCCGGCACAAATTCCCCTATCACCAGCGTCAGGATAGAGTTAGCTCTGCCAGCAGTTCCAAATTGCACTTACTGCAAAGTTCCATGTCTTCTCGTAAATGCTCTAGTGCCATCTCATTTCCTCCTTGGAAATATCTTCCCCTGAACAAGCGTTAGAAACACAGTTTCCCGGGATTCATAACATTGTTGGGGTCCAGTATCGACTTCACCTTTCTCAGGGCTTCAACGGTGGCCGCGTCTCTATTGACAATCATATTTGCGTTTTCACCGTAAGGCCTCGAGAAAAAGGCCCCCTTGCACTCCAGGTTCTCAATGGCATCTTCGGACAGCTTCTTGACCCTTTCGACATCCCTCGGGTTGCCCGGGTCGTAGAACAGGTTGAATTCAACGTGGCAGTTACTGCCCTGCACTATCGGCTGGAGGTAAACACCCATATCTGAGGCCGGGTAACCGGCTTCAGCAGCCAGGTCATACATGGCGGCAATCAGGCCGGGGAGCTTATCATAGATGGTCACGAAGAATATGTCCTGGCAACCTCCCTTGGCACGGAGCTTCCAGTATGGCTCGGCGGAAGGCTGGTTGGCCACCTTGAGCAGTTCGACGGCGGATACTTTGCCGATGGCTTCGGCAGGCTCCACGCCTACCCTCTGGGCAACGTCGTTCACGTCCTTTACCTGGTATTCGACTCTCTCTTCAGCCAGATATTCATAACCCGCTACATTATAGAGAAGTATATAAGGGGGCAGGTTGTCTTTAATATCCTGATAGTCCTTGGGCCATCTCTTCGCCATCATAGCGGCCAGGTTGGAGCTGTTCAAAATGAAGCATTCGTTGACAAGCCTCAGCCTGATTATCCAGTGAACAAAATCAAAAAGCTTTCCGATATCGGATGAACCGACCATGAAAGGCTCTTCAACGCTGGGCAGCACCTCGCAGCGTAATGACGCCCAGGTTACGATACCCATCGTCCCCTGCGCTCCCCCGATAACCCTGTACAGGGAAATTTGACCCGGTCCGGCCGCCTCTTTTTGCGACCCACCGGCGGCCCATTGCTCTTCTATAGTGCCCGGACCGGCGGCGGCCCCGGTTCTGAACATATCGCCCGTTCCGAAAACAATCTCGACACAGGCCAGCGGGTCGGCGATATCCCAGTGATACTTGGGCAGGATTACTGGCTCCCTCTCCAGCATGCTGCCGACAACAGACTTCGATTTGCGTGGCCGTAACGGCATATTAAGTCTGAGCCCTTCTTTAGTTACAGCCGGTATCAGTTCACCGAAGGTCACGCCCGGTTCGCACATGGCAACCCGGTTCTTTCGGTCAACCCTGATAATCCTTTTCATGCCGCTCAAATCAACGACAACGGCCCCTCCAATGCTGGGAACGGTGTCACCACGAAAGTGAGGAGGCCCTGAGCTTACTGGCACCAGCGGCGTTTTTGTCTCATTGGCAAGTTTTACAATCCTCTCCACATCCTCCAGTGTTTTCGGCTTGACGACATAAGCCGGCCTTACCGGATTTACAAAACTCATGTCACACGAGTATTCGTCCAGTATCGCCTGTTTACTGCTTGTATTGCCGGCACCGACTATTCTGGCTAGCTCCCCTTCTTCAACCATTTTTACCTCCTTTGCCTGCCTGGTATACAGCAACTAACAATAATAGTCTAGCATTTAAAAAACCATTACTCAAAATGCGGGAAAATAGGCTGCCCGGGACGATAGTAATCTACGCTGAAAGCTAAGTATAGTCGTAACGTGCTATAATGAAGCCGACTGTCTCTTGGAGGACTGATTAATGTCGAAAAAGCTGACGGTGATTCCTGAGCAGTGTTCCGGTTGCAGAATCTGCGAACTGGTATGCGCCATCCACCACTTTGGAGTGAACAACCCTAAGAAGGCCGCGATAAGAGTCATCAACACGTATCCTCACCCCGTTATGAGGATGCCTGTTGTCTGTAGCCAGTGCAAAGTGCCGGCATGTGCTCAGGTATGCCCTACCGATGCTTTACGAATGGTCGATGGTATCATACACCTGGATAAGGAGAACTGTATCTCCTGTTTTAAGTGCGTGGAAGCATGCCCCTTCGGGGCCATATACGCCCATGAAGACTGTGACCTGCCTATCAAGTGCGACATGTGCGGGGGCGAGCCGGAGTGCGTTAAGAACTGCCCCCTGGGAGCCCTCAAGCTCATACCCGAACACGCCCTCGGCGAAATCAAACGCCTAGGTAATGTTCTGAGCTATACTCAAATGCGCGAAATAGAGTTCTATGAAAAAGGCGAAAAGAAGACCATCCGCTATGCTGAGATAGGAAAAGAAGAGCTATGAGCATAAAGAGCGGATATTATAAGAAACACCTGCACATAGACCTTACCAAAAGCAGTACCGACTACCGGGACCTTACCGACGCTTTTCTTGAAAAGTACGTCGGCGGGCGCGGCTTCGGTGCTAAACTGGTCTGGGACAATCTGAAGAAGCATAATTTCAGGCTAGACCCCTTCGGTGAGGAAAACCTCGTCGCTATCGCACCGGGCCCCCTCAGCGGAGTTTACCTGCCTTCATCGGGCAAAAATTCCTTTGTGGCTATATCACCGGCTACCGGACTCTACGGCGATTCCTCCATAGGCGGCGGCTTCGGCGTTGAGCTTCGACAGACAGGCATGGATGTTCTATCCATTACGGGCAAAGCGCCGGAATTATCCGTCCTCTTCCTTGACAACAGTAACGCATCGATTATTCCCATGCCCGAATTGAAAGGGAAAACCTGCCTGGAAGCCGAAGGCATTATCAGAGAACGTCTGGATACCCAGGCGGCTCATGTCGCCACTATCGGCCCCGCCGGCGAGAACCTGGTGAAGTTCGCCTGTGTCAATGCTGACTGGGGACGCAATGCCGGCAGGACGGGATTCGGTGCCATCCTTGGCTCCAAAAACCTCAAGGCGATTGTCGTGCGGGGACATGAGGACCTTCCGGTCTACGATATAGACGGACTGATGGCGGAGGCCAATAAGGCCTTTAAATACCTCAGAGAACACAAGTACTTTAAACTGTGGCAGCAGCAGGGTCTGATGAATGTTATAGCCTACGCCAACGAGAAGGGTATTCTACCGACGTATAATTTCAAGGACAGTGTCTTTGCCAGGTATGACCGGATTAACGGTGAGACGATGCTCACCGACTACAAGATTGGTGACAGCGCCTGTTTTTCCTGCTCCATGTGCTGCGGTAACATCTGCCTCGTCAAGGATGGGAAATATGCCGGTACGGTAATCGAGGGCCCCGAGTACGAAACATGCGCCATGCTCGGCTCTAACGCGGGCATAGACGACTTCGCCGCAGTGCTCTCGGCAAACCGCCTCTGCGACGAACTGGGCATGGATACGATTTCTACAGGTAACCTTATAGGTGCCCTCATCGAGGGCTACGAGAAGGGAATCATATCCCTCTCCGACCTTGACGGCAGGAATATCACCTGGGGAGACGATGACGCCATACTGAACCTGATTCGCATGATTGCCTGCCGCCAGGGTATCGGTGATATCATCGCTGATGGTTCGCGCCGCATCATTGAAAAATGGCCGGAAATGGATAAACTCATCCTCCAGATTAAAGGACTGGAGCAGTCTGCTTATGACAGCCGCGCCGGCATCTCTATGGCACTGGCTTACGCCACGTCGGATATAGGCGCCCATCATACGCGGGCGTGGACTATCGCCAGAGAAATGGAAGAAGGCCAGGGCTGGTCCGACGAGGAGAGAGTTGAAACCGTAATATACCACCAGATGCTCCGTCCTCTATTTGACATGCTCGGCGTGTGCCGCCTGCCCTGGATAGAACTGGGGCTGAACGAAAAACACTATGAACACTTCTACAAATATGTAACGGGAAATCAGCTAACGCTGGAGCAGCTCCTTTCACTATCCAACGATATCTACGACCTGACGCGCCTGATAAATACCCGCCTCGGCGTCAGCCGCAAGGACGACACCCTTCCCTACAAAGTACATTCCAGTCCCCCGCTCACCGGCCCCAACGCCGGCAAGGTGGTTGACAGGGAGCACTTTCAGGCACTCCTCTCCATGTATTATAATAAGCGCGGCTGGGACGAAGACGGTATGCCGCCGGCCGGGACAGAAAAGAAGTTTGAAGATTAGTTATTACCATAGCTGGACTTCTTCGGATATATATTTACTGAAAACAGGTATTTAATTATAAAATATGTTAGCAGCCGATATAGCTTTAGTTCTGGGTGCCTATCTGCTCGGTTCTGTGCCTCATTTGCCCCTCCTGGCTAAGCTTCGCCGCATAGACCTGAATGGAGATTTCCACGAAAGCCTGTGGTACGAAGCCGGAAAAATTATCGGAATCACGGGAATACTGGGCGAATTTGCCAAGGGTATCCCTGCCTGTCCTGGTAGGCAAGTGCCTTAATTTTGACCTGGCTATTGTTGCTGCCGCCGGATTAGCCGCTGTTTGCGGACAAATGTGGCCCGTTTTCGCAAAATTTGATGGCGAAAAAGGCAACAGCGTAGCCCTGGCTATGATGATAACATTAGCCCCCAGACCCGCCCTCTTCGCCGTAATCTTTGTTATCATAGCTTTAATTATCAGAATGGTATCTCGTTTGCTGTCCAGGCCCGAATCAGCAGGCGGCCATTCTGTTATCGGTGGAGCTTATAGCCGTATTCTACCTTTAGGCATGTTCGTGTGCTTTCTACTGCTGCCTTTTATCAGCTGGGGTTGCGGCAAACCGCCGGAAATAACCCTGTGCGCAGCCGCCCTGTTCATTTTGATTATGATAAGAAGACTTACG
>JAUWYU010000010.1 GCA_030615655.1 Dehalococcoidia bacterium | reverse complement strand
TAGAAATGACCGCAGCCGGTGGCAGATTGTCCGTAAGTATAAAGATGCGGGCAAACTGTGCAGTCGTGTATCAATGATGGCGGGGCCTGAAACCCGACACCAGTTTCAGGAGGCGGGTTTAATCACAGGGTCAGGCGACAGCCATCTGCGGATGGGGGCCGTTAAGGTAATGGTGGGCGAACCGGCGGGGCAGGGGAAGTTTAGTCAGGAAGAACTCAATCGGCTGGTCCTTGACTGCCACCGGGCAGGCTTTCAGCTGGCGTTCCATGCTATTACAGAAAGCGCAATCGAGGCTGCTGTCACTGCCCTTGAGTATGCTGACGGCTATCTTCCTGTTACCGGGAGGCGCCACCGCATCGAGCATTGCAGCGAGTGCCCTCCGCATCTCCTGGAGCGGCTGAAAAAACTGGAGGCGGTTATCGTTAGCCATCCCTCGACTATCTATTACAGCGGCGAGCGATATCTGGCCACAGTGGCACCCAGCCGGTTGACCTGGCTGTACCGTATAAAATCGCCCCTGGAAAGCGGACTGGTTGTGGCCGCCGCCTCGGATGCCCCGGTGATACCGATTAATCCGCTGGTGGGGATATACGGGGCAGTTACCCGGAAAGCTGCGTCCGGGCAGGTGCTTCTGCCCGAAGAAGCCGTTTCCGTAAGTCAGGCCCTGGCGATGTATACCGTCAATGCTGCCTACGCTTCTTTTGAGGAGGACATAAAGGGCTCTATCACACCGGGCAAGCTGGCTGACATCGTCGTCCTGAGTGGTGACCCGACTCAGGTGCCGCCGGAGCAGATTAAGGATATTAAAGTAGAGATGACGATTATCGGTGGGGAGGTGGTCTGGGAGGGCTAGGTTGTGCCGATGGCGGTGGCGGTGGCATACTCTCTGGAGTGGGCAAGGCTGACGTCAATTTCCTTTATCCCCAGTTTGTCCGCCTCTTTTTTAGCTCTGCCGTTGAGTTTGATAAACGGTTTGCCGCTCGGGTGGTGACATGTCTCAATGTCCCGCCAGCCGACGCCCCTGGCGCCCGTGCCCAGCACTTTCATAACCGCCTCCTTGCTGGCGAAGACAGCGGCCAGTGAATGGGGCCTGCGGTCATACATATTGAGCTCGGCTTCAGTATACACCCGGTGGAGAAAGCGCTTTCCCCAGCGGTCCATTGCCTGCCTGATGCGGGCTATTTCTATTATGTCAGTACCAATATAGTGCTGCATGGCATAAACCGAAGTTATTTTTTATCAATTCCGCAACTGCTGAAGAAGGTCGGCGCACAATGTTTTCAAGAAGTGCTGCGGCGGCCTGTCGTAAAGGCTGGTGAACAGGGGGGTAATAGAGATGAACCCCTGCTCTTTGGCATATATGTCGGTACCTTTTTTAGCCGACCCGCCTGTCCGCTGTCGAACGAGATGGTAATGTTTCTGCCGGTCATGGTCGTCTTCCTCAATCGTGTTGATATGGCTGGTTTGGGCCAGGCGCGTGATTTTGGCCCCGACTATCCCGGCCGGGGGGAGGTCGGGCGCGTTAATATTGAGGAAAATCCTGGCCGGTCGGGGGGAGGCGGTTATACATTTCGCCAGTATGGCCGTTGCCCTGGCGGCGGTCTCCAGGCCGGTATCGCTGTTGCGCGGTGCCGATACGGCCAGGGCAGAACTGCCCCGGAAATACCCCTGCAGGGCGGCGCCCACCGTTCCCGAGATATAGACGTCTTCACCCAGGTTTGAGCCGAGGTTGATGCCGGAGACGACCAGGTCTACTCTGTCCTTAACCAGTTTGCCCAGCGCCAGGACAACGCAGTCGGACGGCGTGCCGTCTATGGTGTAGGCAGTCACCCCACTTACCAAGGGTGTGACTTCTTCCACCTGCAGCGGCTGGAACAGGCTTACGGCCGTACCGACAGCGCTCCGTTCGCTATCCGGAACGACGACAGTTATCCGGGCGATTTTCTTTAGCTCCCGCACTAATATCCATAGCCCTTCGGAGAGTATGCCGTCATCGTTGGTTACCAGTATTTTCATGAGGAAATCCTTCTGCTTTACTCCTGTAGTTTATCATAGTAGCGAGGGCGACGGCAAAAGGTTGAATTACCGGAAATTCCATCGCGGCCTGTTTGCCCAATAAATAGCTTTATGGTAACATTTAAGTAGATATGAGAGGTTTCCTGGATGAGGTCAAAGTTACACCCGGTGGCGAGCATATCCTAGCCTGCATCCAGTGTGGCACCTGTACCGGTAGCTGCCCGATGGCGGGTGCGATGGAATACCCGCCGCGGAAGATAATTGCCATGATACGGGCCGGGATGCGGGATGAGGTGTTATCCAGCAATTCCATGTGGTTCTGCCTTTCCTGCTATACCTGTACCGCCCGCTGTCCCCGCGGTGTAAAACCTACGGAACTGGCTCATGCTCTGGAAAGCCTGGCGGCTCAGCAGGGCTTCCAGATTGGGGGAACCAGTACACCATCCCTGTACCGGAGCTTCGTTGGCTCTATTAAGAGTAACGGGCGGGTCCACGAGCTCGGCATGATGATAAAGTATTACCTTTCAATTATCCCTGAGCTGATGAAGCACCCCGTAGCTACTATTAAGGTGGTGCCTTTAGGTATAAAACTTTTTAGCCATAAACGGCTGCCGCTGAAATCGACCAAAATCAAGGGTAAGGAAGACCTGTCCAAGATTATACGCAAGTTTAAGGAAGTTAGGGGTAAGCATGTGAAAGCTGCACAACCCGATACATCAGGTTATGTAAATAGAGCCACAAAAAACAAAGCGGAGCTGAAGGCAGAGGCAGATTATGAATGGGCGAAGGGGGAGGGGAATAAAATATTGAAACGACCAGGTATAGAAGAAGGTAATCCGGGGATATTTGGCTGATGAAACTTTACTCTTACTTTCCCGGCTGCTCGGCGGAGAGCACGGGTCTGGGTCTCGGTCTTTCGGTGCAGGCTATTGCCGAGCCGCTGGACATGGAACTTGTCGAGATTGAGGACTGGAACTGCTGCGGCTCGACACCGTACGGCTCGCTGGATGAAGAGGAGTCCATCGTGGTGGCCGCCCGCAATCTGGCGCTGGCGGAGAAGAGAGGGTTCGACCTGGTAACACCGTGCAGTTCCTGCTTTGTAACCCTGGCCGGGGCTAACGGGTACCTGCAGGAACACCCGAAGATGCTGGCACAGGTAAACGAGGCCCTGGCGGTGGCCGGTCTGGAGTATCAGGGCAGTCTGCGGGTGAGGCATCTGGTGGACGTCTTGGTCAACGATATCACCCCTGAGTTTATTGCTGATAAAGTCAGGAATCGGCTGGACGGCCTCAGGGTAGCCCCCTACTACGGCTGCCAGCTGGTCCGTCCTCAGTATGGTCTGGATGATACCGAGTTTCCCCGCACGCTTGACCGGCTGGTAGAGTGCCTGGGTGCGGAGGCCGTTGATTTTCCGCTGAAAGCACGGTGCTGCGGCGGCTCTTTAACCCTCTCCGAGGAGGGCAACGTACTGGGGCTGATGTACAAGCTGCTTAAAAGTGCCGCCGAAAACGGCGCTCAGTGCCTGGTAACGCCGTGTCCGCTCTGCCAGACGAATCTTGATGCCTACCAGAGCCGGGTCAACGCAAGTTTCAAGACCGACTATAAGTTGCCGGTCCTGTTTATCACCCAGTTGATTGGACTTGCCCTCGGAATTGAGGCTGAATCGCTGGGGATGAATACGAATATAGTCTCACCTCGCGTGGTGCTTGATTACATAAAGAATCGCGTTATTACGTGACTGCCGACTGGCTCGCGGCCAGGAGCAGGGGGTTGATTGTGGAACCGAGAATTGGTGTTTACATCTGTCATTGTGGAAGCAATATCGCCGGCATGGTGGATGTTGAAGAGGTTGCCCGCTTTGCCCGGGGTCTGGAAGCGGTGGTCGTAGCGCGTGCCTATCGTTTCATGTGCTCCGACCCGGGGCAGGAGATGATTAAGAAAGATATTCAGGAGTACGGGCTGAACCGTGTCGTGGTGGCTTCCTGTTCGCCGACGATGCATGAGCCCACTTTCCGCCGCGTCCTTCAGGATGCGGGGTTGAATCCCTATTTCTTCGAGATGGCGAACATCCGCGAGCATGTCTCATGGGTAACCGAGGACAAGGAGAAGGCCACCGAGAAAGCCAAGGCGCTGGTCGCCGCTGCCGTGAGGCGGGTCTATTATCATGAGCCGCTGGAGACACGAGAGGTCCCCGTCAATCCCGATACTCTCGTAGTTGGCGGTGGTATCGCCGGCATTCAGGCGGCCCTCAAGATTGCCGACTCCGGGAATAAGGTCTACCTGGTCGAGAAGACTCCCAGTATCGGCGGACACATGGCGCAGCTGGACAAGACCTTCCCTACCCTTGATTGTTCCGCCTGTATTCTGACCCCGAAGATGACTCTGGTAGGCTCTCATCCTAATATTCAGTTGCTTACCTGGAGCGAGATAGAAGAGGTCTCCGGCTATGTCGGCAACTTCAAGGTGAAAATCAGGAAGAAAGCCAGGTATGTCGACCTGGACAAGTGTACCGGCTGCGGGGAGTGCACCGAGAATTGCCCGGTGCGATATTTACCTCAGATAAATCGGGGAGATGGTAATGGAGCCAGTGAAGGTTGATGAAATTATAGATAAATACCCGGCTCAGTCGTCGGTTTTGATACAGTTGCTCCTGGATATACAGGGTGAGTTCAGCTGGATTCCCAGGGAAGCCATACAATGCGTGAGTGAAAGGCTCAATATTCCGCTAAGTCAGATATACCGCGTGGCCAGCTTCTATAAGGCTATGAGCCTGACGCCGCGAGGCCGGCATGTCGTCAATGTATGCCTGGGTACCGCCTGCCACGTGCGCGGCGCTACCAGGATTATCGATAAGGTGGAAGATAGCCTGGGAATCAAGACTGGCGAAACGACCGAAGATATGCAGTTTACCCTGCAAAGGGTTAATTGCCTGGGCTGCTGCGCGCTGGGACCGGTAATGCTGGTGGATAAGGATTATCACGGCAAGATGACGCCGGCGAAGGTTGCAGCGGTCTTGAAGGACTATGATTGAGGGGAACTATGGCACGAGTGAACTCACCTAAGGAATTAGAGGGACTCAGACAGCAGATATTGTCCGAGAGGGACCCGAATAAGCCCTGTATTGCCATTTGTGCCGGTATCGGCTGTCTTGCCTGCGGTGCCGCTAAAGTTGTAACCGTCTTCAAACAGGAAGTCGAGAAGCAGGGTTTAAAACTAGATGTGGATATTAAGGAAACAGGCTGCCCCGGCTTCTGTGAGAGGGGGCCGATTGTAGTTATTTATCCTGAAGAGATATGTTATCTCCAGGTGCAGCCTGAGGATGTCCCGGAAATTATCTCCCAGACCATAAAGGAGAAGAAGGTTATCGACCGGCTACTTTACATCGACCCGACTACCGGCGAGAAATCGACTTATGAGTCCGAAATCCCATTTTATAAAAATCAACATAGACTTCTTATTGGTCAGAACATCAAGATAGACCCCCGGAGTATTGATGATTACATCGCTCTGGGTGGGTATAAGGCTCTGGCTAAGGCCCTCTGCGCTATGACACCAGAGCAGGTTATGGAAGAGGTGGATAAGGCCAACCTGAGAGGGCGGGGCGGCGGCGGCTTCCCGGCCGGTGCCAAATGGAAGACAACCCGGGACGCCCCCGGCGAGCCCAAATATGTCATCGTCAATGCCGATGAAGGTGACCCCGGGGCTTTCATGGACAGAAGTCTACTTGAGGGCAATCCCCACAGCGTGATCGAGGGCCTCGTCATCGGCGCTTACGCTATCGGCTCTCACGAAGGTTTCGTCTACGTGCGGCAGGAATACCCGCTGGCCGTGGAAAACATCAATATCGCCATCAAGCAGGCCGGGGAATACGGCTTGCTTGGTAAGAATATCCTTGGCTCGGGCTTTGATTTTGTAATTGATGTCCATCGCGGGGCCGGGGCTTTTGTCTCCGGTGAGTCCAGCGCGCTGATGACGGCCATCGAAGGCAGGGTGGGCGAGCCGAGGCCGAAGTATATCAGAACGGCGGTAAGCGGCGTCTGGGACAAGCCGAGCAACCTCAATAATGTCGAGACGTGGGCCAACGTGCCACTTATCATTGACAGAGGTGCCGACTGGTTCCGCTCCATCGGTACGGAAGGGAGCAAGGGCACCAAGATTTTCTCGCTGGTGGGCAAGGTGAATAATACCGGACTGGTGGAAGTGCCCATGGGTGTTACCCTGCGCAGTATCATTTATGATATCGGCGGTGGCATCCCCGGCGGCAAGAAGTTCAAGGCGGTGCAGACCGGGGGGCCTTCGGGGGGCATGATTCCCGAGCAGTATCTCGATGCGTCGGTTGATTTTGACGAGTTGACCAAGCTGGACTCGATGATGGGCTCCGGCGGCATGATTGTCATGGACGAGGATACCTGCGTGGTGGACGTGGCCCGCTATTTTATTGATTTCCTCTGCGACGAGTCCTGCGGTAAATGTGTCCCCTGCCGTGAGGGACTGAAGCACATGCGGGAAATACTGAATGATATCGTCGGCGGCCGGGGCAAGCAAGGAGATATCGAGCTTCTGGAAGGGCTGTCCCGGGTAATGAAAAAGGCGTCCCTTTGCGCTCTGGGACAGACGGCGCCTAACCCGGTGCTGACCACCATTAATTATTTTCGTGATGAATATGAAGCTCATATTGAGGAGAAAAGATGCCCGGCCCTGGTTTGCAAGGAGTTAATATCGTATCATATCGACCCGGATAAGTGTAAAGCCTGCATGATTTGCGGTCGAGAATGCCCTGTTTCGGCTATCAGCGGCGGCAAGGGTCTGATTCATATTATCGACCAGGAGAAGTGCACGCGGTGTGGCACCTGCTTTGACGTCTGTCCGACCCGCTTTCGCGCGGTTAAGAAGATTTCGGGGGAACCGGTGCCGGCACCTGTCCCGGAGGCAGAGAGGGTTCTGGTAAGGGGGAATAAGTAGGAGACAGTAATGAGTGAAGTCACTTTAGAGATAGATGGTAAAGAGGTCAAGGCTGAAGAAGGGACGACAGTTCTGGAGGCGGCCAAGGGCGCGGGTATTGACATACCAACACTTTGTTATCACCCGGCCCTGTCTCCGTTCGGTTCCTGCCGCCTGTGCATGGTTGAAATCACGAGCAAGGGGAGGAAGAGGTTGGTTACCTCCTGTAACTATCCCGTGGAAGAAGGCCTGGTGGTGGCTACCAAATCGCCCGATGTTATTGAAGTACGCAAAGGCATCATCGAGTTACTGCTGGCGCGTTGTCCCAATGTGGAGTTAATCCAGAACCTGGCCAAAGAGTACGGCGTTGAAGAACCGCCTTATAAGCCGGGAGACGAGGATGAAAAGTGTATCCTCTGCGGCCTGTGTGCCCGGATGTGTGAAGAAAGAATGGGGGCCAGCGTTATTAACTTTGTTGACCGGGGGGTTGACCGCAGAGTGGAGACCCCGTTCCAGGGAACCGGGGATAAAGACCTCGATGTGTGCCGGGCATGCGGCGCCTGTGCCTTTGTCTGCCCCACGGGAGCCATTACGCTTGAGGATATTACCGGTAAAACGCCGGAGCCGATTCTTTCCGAATTTGACGAGGGACTGGCGACAAGGGCGCCGGTTTACGTTCCCTTCGCCCAGGCAGTCCCCAATGTTCCGGTAATAGATAAAGAGCAGTGTGTGCATTTTACTACGGGTAAGTGTAAGACCTGCGAGGAGTTTTGCGCACCCCGGGCTATCGACTTCGAGCAGGAAGACGAGGTTATCGAGGTGGAGGTCGGCAATATCATTGTCGCTACCGGGTTTGATTTGTTCGACCCGAGTGTCATCCAGCAGTACGGCTACGGGCGACTGGACAACGTGCTCACCAGTCTTGAGTTTGAGCGCATGGTTAACTCGGCCGGGCCCACCGAGGGCCATATCGTGCTCAAGGATGGTTCGGAGCCGGGGAGCATCGGCCTCATCCACTGTGTCGGCAGCCGGGATGAGCAGTATCACGAGTATTGCTCCCGCGTATGCTGCATGTACTCCATGAAGTTTGCCCACCTGATAAAGGAGCACACCAGCGCCGATGTCTACGAGTTCTACATTGATATCAGGAGCTTCGGTAAGGGTTATGAGGAGTTCTATAACCGGATGCTTGAAGAGGGAACCGTCTTTATTCGGGGCAAGCCGGCGGAGGTAACGAATATTGCCGAAACTCCCGAAGAAGAAGGCAAGCTGATTGTACAGTTTGAGGATACCCTGGTGGGCAGGCAGCGCCGCCTGCCGGTAGATATGGTTGTCCTGAGTTGCGGCCTGGAACCATCCAGGGACGTGGAGGAGGTTGCCCGACTGTTTAATATCAGCCGCAGTGCCGACGGCTTCTTCCTGGAGAAGCACCCCAAGCTGGACCCGGTGGCTACCATGACCGATGGTATCTTCATAGCCGGGTGCTGTCAGGGTCCCAAGGATATACCGGATACGGTGGCTCAGGCTTCGGCGGCGGCGGCCGAGGCTCTGTCCATGATTAGCCGCGGGACAGTGGAAATTGAGGCGGCTACGGCTGTAATTGATGAGAGCCTCTGCACTGGTTGTCAACTCTGTAAGATCCTTTGTCCCTACAGCGCAATATCCTTTGATGAAGAGAAAAGGGTATGCAGGGTCAATGAGGCCCTTTGCAAAGGCTGTGGTGTCTGTGTTGGTGGCTGCCCCAGCGACGCCATAAACCTCAGCCACTATACCAACGAGCAAATCCTGGCGCAGATGGAGGGGGCGTTATCCTAGCAACCCAGGTGTTTTCCTAGTTTTTACTAGGGAAATTACTTGACATGCTGTTTTGGGATAACGTAATATTAATCAGATGGGTGACATCACACTGACCATTAATGACGCCCCGGTGACGGGGCAAGACGGGATGACCATTCTTGAAGTCGCCCGGGAGAATGGCGTTGACATCCCCACCATGTGTTACCTGAAAGAATTATCCCCTATTGGAGCCTGCCGGCTTTGTGTTGTTGAGGTAGAGGGCTCCAGAAATCTGGTTGGTTCCTGTCATACTCCCATCACCGAAGGCATGGTCATTCAAACTCATTCCCCCAGGGTTGTCACGGCGCGCCGGATGGTTGTGGAACTTATGATGGCCAATCACCCCGATAACTGCCTGGTCTGTGATGCCGCCAACCAGTGCGAGCTGCGCCAGGTTGCTGCCGATTTGGACGTGGGGTTGCCCTCTTTTAAACTGAAAAAACATTATTATCCTATTGAGGATATCAGTCCCTATCTTGTACGCGATTTGGGCAAGTGTATCCTGTGCCAGAGGTGCATCAGGGCCTGTGACGAGATAGCCAAGCAGAAAGTATTTAATCTGGCCTATCGGGGTTTTGATTGTAAAGTTATCGTCGACCTCGACCAGCCAGTAGATAAAGAGGTATGCCGGGATTGCGATGTATGTGTTTCCGTCTGTCCGACTGTGGCGTTGCGAAAGCCGAAGAAGCAAGGAGAAGAGAAAAAGGGGCCTCCATTGATTTTAAGTCAGTGACTATCTGGTTACCGGTATTGAGCAGGAGATGAACAACTACCCACGCTTAACGGAGGGTTGGTTTTGGCAGGGAAAGTAGAGAGCCAGGAGCTCGACTTAACGAAGCTGGACAAAATATTGTCCAGATATGAGGGGCAGGACGACGCCTTAATTTCGGTACTGCAGGGAGTTCAGGCTGAATTTGGCTGGGTCCCTCAAGGAGCCATAGAGCACATTGCCGATGCTTTTCAGATATCCCCGGGTGAAGTATATGGTGTTCTGACCTTTTATGAGCAGTTTTATTTAACTCCACGAGGCCGAAACACAATCCGAGTCTGTCGAGGAACAGCTTGTCATGTGCGAGGAACGAACGCTAACTTAAGGACTGTTGAACGGACTTTAGGTATTAAAGAGGGCGGAACAACGAACGATTTCAAGTTTTCTCTGGAGACGGTGGCTTGTTTGGGAACGTGTTTCCTCGCCCCGGTAATGATGGTAAATCGGAATTATTATGGTAAGCTCACACCCGACAAGGTAGAGACTATCCTGAAACAATATGATTGATGATGGGAAGAAATTAAATGGGAAAAATCAGAACAGCGGATGAATTAGACTCTCTCCGACAGTCAATTATTGAGAAGTTAGACCCCAATAAGACCTGTGTGCGAATATGTATGACTGGATGTCGAGCCTATGGTGCCGAAGAAATCAGGGATGCTTTTGATGAGGAAATCAAGAGGAAGGGGCTTGAGGATAAGGTAGAGATAAGGGAGACCGGTTGCCATGGCTTTTGTGCCAGGGCCCCGGTTGTTGTCATTGACCCACAGGATATCTTTTATCAACAGATAACCGCTGATGATGTCGTTGATATCGTAGACAAAACCCTCATAGAAGGCGACATTGTTGACCGCTTGGTTTATGTTGACCCTGTAACCGGGGGGAAAATCCCCTTTGCCCACGATGTCCCGTTCTATAAAGAGCAGACGAAAAATGTACTTCGTAACTGTGGTATAATCGATCCCACCAACATATCTCACTATATTGCCCGTGATGGCTACGCCGCTTTGAGCAAGGTACTTACCAACATGACCCCTGAGCAGGTGATTGAAGCTGTGGAACGCTCGGGGCTGCGTGGGCGCGGCGGGGCTGGTTTCCCCACCGGCAGGAAGTGGCGGCTGGCAAGGGCGGCCGCTGGCGATACCAAGTACCTTGTCTGTAACGGTGATGAGGGCGACCCCGGTGCTTTCATGGATCGGGCAGTGCTGGAAGGAGACCCTCATAGTGTGCTGGAGGGAATGCTTATCGCTGCCTATGCTATTGGAACCAAGGTTGGTTATGTCTATGTCCGGGCAGAGTATCCCATTGCCGTGGAACACATTAAAATTGCCATCAGCCAGGCAGAAGAGGTGGGGCTTCTAGGTAAAAATATCCTGGGCTCAAAACTCAGCTTCGAAATCAGGATAAAAGAGGGTGCCGGAGCTTTTGTCTGTGGTGAGGAAACAGCACTCCTTATGTCCATAGAAGGTAAAAGAGGTATGCCCCGACCCCGTCCGCCTTTTCCGTCTGAATCAGGCCTGTGGGGTAAGCCGACCAATAACAATAATGTGGAGACCTATGCCAATATTACATCTATTATCCTTAATGGAGCCGACTGGTATTCTCGTATAGGAACCGAAACAAGCAAAGGAACCAAGATATTCGCATTGGCCGGCAAGACTAATAACACTGGTTTAGTGGAAGTGCCTATAGGCATTCCGGTGAGGAAGGCCATCTTTGATATTGGTGGTGGCATACCTGACGGAAGAAAATTTAAGGCAGTCCAGATGGGTGGTCCATCGGGAGGTTGTGTGCCCGAAGCACATCTGGATTTGCCAATTGACTACGGCTCTCTGGAGGCAATTGGCTCCATAATGGGTTCAGGTGGCATGATAGTTATGGATGAGACTACCTGTGCTGTGGATATAGCCCGCTATTTCCTGAGCTTCACCCAATCTGAATCCTGTGGTAAGTGTACACCGTGTCGCTTCGGAAGCAAAGTTATGCTGGATACCCTGACTCGAATCACGCAGGGGCAGGGAGTGGAAGGCGACTTAGAATTGCTTGAAAGCCTGGCCCAGCAGATTAAAGATACGTCGCTCTGCCAACTGGGGAGCACCTGTCCCAATCCGGTACTGAGCACGATAAAATACTTTCGAGATGAATATGAAGCCCATATCAAGGAGAAGCGATGTCCCGCCGCAGTATGCGACGCGCTTTGCTCTTATTACATCTTACCTGACAAGTGCCAGGGCTGCATGATTTGCCTCAGGGCCTGCCCTAGCGAAGCGATTGAAGGTGGTAAGCGGATGGTACATATTATTAACCAGGGCAAGTGCATTAAGTGTGGCACATGCCTCAGTGTGTGCCCTGCTCGCTTCAGCGCGGTGGCGAAAGTTTCAGGCGAGCATGTCCCGACTCTAGAAGAGCCAATCCCAGTGAGTACAGTAACGAAGGGGGGATAGAGGATGAAAACGATTACGGCACAGAAACCCCTGGAGGAAATTTTACAATGCCTGGGGAAAAGCCAGGGCGTGTATATTATCGGCTGTGGTACCTGCACTACCCTGTGTCATACCGGCGGTAAAGCCGAGGTTATGGAGATGAAGGAGAAGCTTGAAGCCGCCGGTAAAAAAGTCACCGGCTGGATGGTGATACCCACGGCCTGTGACGAGCTTACCAAGTACGCGCTCCAGGAGAATGCCGAGGATATTGCCGCGGCCGATTGTATCCTGGCGATGCCCTGTGCTATCGGCGTGCAGACGATTAGTTTCCATCTCCAGGAAGATAAGCCGGTTTACCCGGCGTTGAATACCCTGTTCTTAGGGCTTGAGGAAAGCCCCGGTCATTTCATAGAGACGTGTCTGCAGTGCGGGAACTGTGTTCTGGGGCGGACGGCGGCAATATGTCCTCTGGTCAGGTGCGCCAAGAGCTTACTGAACGGACCCTGCGGTGGTTCGGTGGATGGTAAATGTGAAATATCACCGGATATCCCCTGTGCCTGGCAACTGATTTACGACCGCCTGGCCGAAATGGGGCGTCTCGACGAAATGGAAGAGGTTGAACCGATTAAAGACTGGAGCTCGAGTGTTTCCGGTGGACCTCGAATAGTTGACGTTGATGCCGAATCTGGCATCATATCAGGCAAGACTGAATCGGAAGCAGAGTCGGCGCAAAACTAAGAGGAGACAAGGCCAATGAAAGCAGGAACGAATCTGGAAAAAATACTGGATAGCGGCAGGTTTGCCGTCACGGCTGAGGCAGGCCCACCCAAGGGCACCAGCGCGGCGGTGGTGCAGAGAAAGGGTGAGATACTTCGTAACTGCTGCGATGCCGTTAATATTACCGACAATCAGACAGCTATTGTGCGTATGTCCAGCCTGGCCGGATGTGTGCTTCTAAAGCAGACGGGCGTTGAACCGGTGATGCAGATGGTTGTCAGAGACCGGAACCGGCTGGCACTTCAGAGTGACATACTGGGCGCGGTGTCTATGGGCATCGGTAATTTTCTCTGCCTCTCCGGCGACCATCAGCAATTTGGTAACCACCCTACGGCCAAGGGTGTCTTTGACATTGACTCCATTCAGTTGATTCAGATGATGAAAAAGATGCGGGATGAGAAGCAATTCCTCAATGGTGAGGAGATATCCGGGGATGTCCCCATGTATATTGGTGCGGCCGCCAATCCTTTTGCCGACCCTTTTGAATACCGGGTGAAGCGGTTGGCCAAGAAGGTTAAGGCCGGTGTCGACTTTATCCAGACCCAGGCGGTCTACGATGTGCCTAAATTCGCCAGGTACATGGAGATGGTCTGCGAGCAGGGCCTGGACAAGCGGGTACACATCCTTGCCGGTGTTATCCCCATAAGGTCAGCAGGTATGGCCCGCTACATGAGGGACTATGTTTCGGGAGTAAGCGTGCCCGATGAAATAATTACCAGGTTGGAACAGGCGGAGAAGGCCAAGGAAGAGGGGGTGAAAATAATACTGGAGATTATTGAGCAGGTTGAGGAGATACCGGGGGTACATGGCATTCATATCATGGCGGTGGGCTGGGAGGATATAGTCCCGGAGATGGTGGAAAAGGCGGGACTTATGCCCAGGCCGATATTATAGTCAAGACAGGAAAGTGCTGGCTATCACGGAGGCTAACGAAATCTAAGAACTATCTAAAACAGAATCTTAAATCCCCGACGTTGGTTATAAAGACGCCGGGGATTCTATTTTCTTTTTCTACGGGCCGCGGCCAGGGGTGCCACCGCTATCCAGAGTGTGATAGTTACGAGCATAGACAGGCAATAGTCTATGCTGTCCAGACCAATCTTTGGTGCAATAACGCCCCATAGAAGCATGAGGAAGAATGAACTGAGAAAGAAGCCAGGAATAGCCGCCAGTATTCTGAAATAGCCCATTTTAGACCTCCTTTTTTATACCGGTATCTTTCAACTTTAAGTCGACCAATGCATCTATACCGAAATGTGCTGCCGTTTTTAAATCTTCCAGGGCTTCGTGTGTTGTTTTGCCCATGCCGATAACCACAGGTTCCCTAATACTCGCTGGAGAGGAAGCCCTGAATCTGGGCGTAGGAGAACACCGGCCCGTCGCGGCAGACGTAGATATCGCCGATATTGCACCGGCCGCACTTGCCGATGCCGCACTTCATCCTCTTTTCCAGCGTGGTAATCATCTGCTCCGGCGTGAAGCCCAGCTTCTCCAGCACCGGGAAGGTAAACCGAATCATCACCGGAGGCCCGCAGACGATGGCCACGGCATTTTTAGCGGAGGGGGCAACCTGCTCTGTGATGCTGGGGACGAAGCCGACGTTTCCTTTCCAGCTATCATCACCTCTGTCGACGGTGGTGGTCATTTTTACCGTTTTATCCTGTTCCCAGGCGTCAAGGTCGTACTTGAAGCACAGGTCAAGAGGACTGCGGGCACCGTAGATAATGTCGATATTTTCGTACTTGTCCCGGTTATCAATGACATTCCAGATAAGCGACCGCAGAGGTGCCAGGCCGATACCGCCAGCGACGAATACCAGATTCTTGCCCTGCAGGAAATCAAGCGGGAAGCTGTTGCCGAAGGGACCCCGGAAGCCTATCTCGGCACCGACACCGAGTCGGTGCAGGGCGTTGGTTACCCTGCCCGCCCGCTGTACAGCAAACTCCAGGTGGTCGCGGCGGGTGGGACTGGAGGAGATACAGAAGGGAGCTTCACCGACACCGAAAATTGAATATTCACCGAATTGCCCCGACTCGAAGGTGAACTCATCTTTCAGCTTATCGTCTTTGAAGTTGAAGTGGAAGGTCAGGACACCGGGGGTTTCTTCAATTATCTTCTCGATTACGGCTATATGCGGCAGGTAGACATTGCCCTCGGCGAGGTATCTTTTGCGGTGGCTGATATCGCTAATCGCCATTACTTTTTCTCCGTTCCGGTGGCGGCTTCGGCAGGCACGCTTTCCAGTGTCTGGGTGATATCCCAGTTTACCGGGCAGAGTCGGATGCAGCGGCCACAGCCGGTACAGGCAATAACGTCAAACAGCGAGGGATAGAATGTATACTTATGGTGGACCTTCTGCCGCACCCGCCGCCATTTTTCCTCCCTGGGGTTTTCCGCCGGCATCTTGGTATAGAGGGGAAAGCTGCAGCTGTCCCAGTTTCTATAGCGGGCGCCGTCGCCTTTAAGCATTTCGTCATTAATATCAAAGCAATAGCAGGTAGGGCAGAGGAAGGTGCAGATGCCGCAGCTTACGCACTTGGCGGCTACTTTCTCCCAGAATTCTTCGTTGTCAAATGAAGCGGGCAGTCTCTTTTCAATTTCCCTGGTGTCTATCTTGCGGGTCACCTTTTTATAAGCGGTGTCCTTCACTTCTCCGGCTCTGGATTCATCATCCCTGGTTGCTTCTACAACACCTTCGGTCCTGGCTACGAGTTCCTTGCCTTTATCGGTTACCTCTTCGATGAGGAAATCATCGCCAATATCGGTGAGCATCAGGTCGACATCGGTGGCTTCGGCCGGACCGAGACCCAGAGAAGTGCAGAAGCAGCTGTCATAGGGGTTGAGACATCCCATACCGATAAGCAGCGTGTTTTCTCTTCTGTTCAGGTAATATTTGTCTTCATAGGCATCCTTGAAAACCATATCGATAATGGATGTAGCCCTGGCGTCGCAGGGGCGGATGCCGAATACCAGTTGTTTTTGCGTTGCCGCGGCCGGTAATTCCAGGTTATAGCTCCCGTCTTCCTTGCGGAAGCCGAACATTATCTCCATATTCAGCAGGAAGTTTGCCTTGGGCGGGATAACGGTATTACGGTACCAGTCGAGAAAACTGACGTCCTGGCCGTCCCATACGGTCATCTCGGCCGCGCCGTTCTCCCGGGAAGGTACGAATACGGTAAATTCCTTTTGCCACTGGCTGAGGAGCCTGGTGATATCCTGCTTCTTTACTTTTTTCATCTTTTCACCGTATGAAGTCCTCGGCCTCTTCAGACTCGTAGGCGGCCATCAACGGCGGGGCATCCTTGTCCGTGCCTGCCTTGTACTGGAAGAGCTCGTCAGCTATCTCCTCCATCTTCTTGCTCAGACTTCTCAGGGGGATATTCACCGGGCAGGAGCGCTGGCATTCACCGCAGTCGGTGCATCGGCCGGCGACATGTATCATCCTGGTCATCTGGAAGATAAGGTTGTCCTGCCACTTCGGCAGCGGCGATATCCACTGCGGTTCCGTTTCCTCGACGAAACATCGCTTGCAGAAGCAGGCCGGGCAGACCTGCCGGCAGGCATAACACCGGATGCAGCGGCTGAACTCGTTCTTCCAGAACTCCCACCTCTGTTCCGGCGACATCTCTTCAAGTTCTTTAATCTGGCTTCGGCTCAGCTCCTTGTCGCAGACAAGGGGACCGACTTCGTCAAGGAGGATATCGTATTCCTGCGGGGCGGGCATATCACAGCTGAGGCAGTCATCCATGAGGACATCCTTAGCCGGGAACTCTTTTTTAGCACCTTCGATAGTGACCACAGCCTTATCACCTGCCCAGGCGATGTCATCAAGCTCGTCTCTATCTTTGCCGGTAAGCTTTTCAACCTTGTTGAGGTCGATTACTCCGGAGCAGGGGACGCCGATAATGACAATATCTTCTCTGGCTAACTGCTGGTCTTGAATGAGGCTGACGATGGAACGGCTGTCGCAGCCTTTGGCGACAATACCGGCTTTGCCGCTGATATCGCCGAGGAACACGCTGAGATTGTTGAGGATGAAGGGGTTGATTACCAGACGGTCAATGTCGTCTTTATCCCTGGTTATTAAAGGAGTGGTGGTAAACTTGAGGCTTCCGGCCTCATAGCCAATAATATAGTCAGCCCTGCCCTGTTCCAGCAAGGTCATGGCTTCATTCCGTAGCTTTTGTTCCGTCTCGCTCATCAGTAAACAACCGGTTGGGGCTGATTTCTTTTAAGTCTCTGGTTATTTCGGAAACTACTTCGGCGAATTTCCCGCCCTCAGAGGCGGAAACCCAGCTTGCCTGAAGTCGCTGTGGTTCCATGCCCATATATTCGAGGAAATTCTTGGTGATGGCGATTCTTCTTCGGGCGCGGTAGTTCCCGGTCTGGTAATGACAATCGCCGGGGTGGCATCCTGAGACCAGGACACCGTCAAAGCCGGTGCGAAGGGCACGTATAATCAGGAGCGGGTCGATTCTTCCAGAGCACGGGATTTTAATGATTCTGATATTGGCGGGGTATTTCTTGCGGCTGGTTCCAGCTAAGTCGGCACCGGCATAGCTGCACCATCTGCACAGGAAGCCGAGTATTTTGGGTTCCCACTCTGATTCTTGACTCATTTCTAATCTAGCTAGAGTATAACATAAAGAAAGGTTAGCTTCAAAACGGGATTTTTATGAATTGCCTTTCGGCTGAGCACACGGTATAGTAGTTATAGAGTCATTCGGGTGGCATTCGTGAGGACAAGCGATTTTAATTATAATCTTCCCTCTGAGCTTATTGCCCAGAGCCCTATTGAGCCGAGAGACCACTCACGGCTTATGGTGCTGAATCGGCAGGGAGGTTCCATAGAACACCGGCGGTTCTTTGACATTGTCGATTACCTGCGGGACGGGGATGTTCTGGTGTTTAATGACAGCCGTGTTATTCCGGCCCGGCTGAGGGGCAGGAGGGCTGGCAGCGGTGGCAGGGTGGAAATACTGCTGCTACGGCGGCTGGAAGCTAACGTATGGGAGACACTGGGTAAACCTGCCCGGCGACTCCAAATTGGTGCTGAGGTCGAGATAACAAATGGTTCCCAGGCCGGCGCAGGGATTCGGGCTGAAGTTACGGGGGTGGGAGACGGGGGTATAAGGGTGATGTGGTTTTCTGACGAGGCACTTTTGCTGGAGTCGGGCGAGGTACCCCTGCCGCCCTATATACATACGCCACTGGTGCGTCCGGAGCGTTACCAGACGGTCTATGCCAGGGTGGCCGGCAGCGTGGCGGCACCGACGGCCGGCCTGCACTTCACGCCTGAGTTACTCGGTGAGATGGAAAGGAAAGGAGTGCAGTGCCTTTTTGTCACCCTGCACGTGGGGCTTGATACCTTCCGACCGGTTACGGAGGATAATCCTCTGGAGCACACTATCTACAAGGAGTACGGTGTGCTGGAGAGAGAAGTCGCCGATGATTTGTCTCAGGCCAGGCGGGACGGACGGAGAGTTATCTGCGTTGGCACCACCACAGTGAGGGTTGTGGAACAGGCGGCACAGGTTAGCCATTCTCTGGAACTTGAGCCCTTCGAGGGTTGGGTGGACCTGTTCATATTACCCGGTTACCAGTTCCGCATGGTTAATGCCCTGGTCACTAACTTTCACCTGCCGAAGTCAACCCTGCTGATGCTGGTAACTGCTTTTGGCGGCAGGGAAAATATCAATAAGGCCTATCAGGAAGCTATAGCGCAGAGGTACCGCTTCTACAGCTTTGGCGACGCGATGTTAATCATGTAATATTAGAGCAGTGATGGTCTGCCTCAATAATGGTATGTGGCCATGAACAGGAGGGAAATGAAATGGATACCGAGAGCCAAGTTTATCGCGACCTGCAAAAATATCTGGATAGATTGCCGGGTGGCTTCCCGGAGGTGGAATCCGGTCTGGATATTCGCATACTGAAAAGTTTCTTTACTCCGGAAGAAGCTAAAATGGCCGTGCAGATTTCTATGAAGCCGGAACCGCTCGAGCGTATTTACAGTCGTGTTAAGAAAAGCGGGATGTCTGTCGAGGAATTGAAGCAGCTGTTAGACCGGATGATGCGTAAGGGAATCATTCTGACAAACGAAGAAGGCTATGATGAGACACATTACAGCAACGCAGAATTTGCTATGGGCGGTACTTTTAATTTTCAGATAGACCGGCTTACAAAAGATATGCTAACCGACTATCATCAATATCAAGCTGAAAGGCGAACGGCAGAAAGACCCGGCATTGGGAGGAGGCTTCCGTTGCGCACCATTCCCATAGAAGAAAGTATCCCTGTCCCTGAGAAGTACCAGGTCAGCGATTATGACAGCGTCAGGAACCTTATCGAAAATGCCAGGGGTCAGATAGCCGTGGCTAATTGCATTTGCCGACAGACGTCGAGAATTCTGGGGGATGGTTGCGGTAAAACAGACCTTGAAGAGGCGTGTTTAATGATTGGGCCGGACCATGCCAAGCGGCATGTAGAAATGGGGATCGGGCGCTATATTACCAAAGAGGAAGCTTTTGGTATTTTGGAGAAAGCCCAAAAAGCGGGGTTGGTCCTCCAGCCGGAAAACTCGCAGCGTCCGGATGCTATCTGCTGCTGTTGCGGGGATTGCTGCGTGCTCTTGAAGCCGTTTACAAAACACCCACGGCCGGTAGAGTTGTATGTAACTAATTATTACGTGGAGGTTGACCCTGAACTGTGTAACGGTTGCCAGGAATGTGTTGAGAAGTGCCAGCTGGGTGCCCGTGTCATGGTCGACGGTATCGCCGAGGTAAACCTTGACCGCTGCATTGGCTGCGGCAACTGTGTTGTGCTCTGTCCGTCAAATGCCAACAGGTTGCAGAAAAAGGAACCGGAGAAGGTTCCTCTAGGGGATAAGGATACCGTCAATATGAAAGCGCTGGCCGGTAAAGTGGGCGCGTGGAATATGGCAAAAATCAGGATGAAGATGCGGCTGGGGTTAAAGGTATAGCCTGACCGCTGGTGTCCGGCTCGACGACGGCATAGCCGTAGTCGGTGTTTATCTTGATAATTATGTCCATGCGGTGCATATCCAGGACGATGCCGCTTGCGGCATCTATGGAATTGTTGGGTTACGGCCCTGCAAAATATTACCTATTCTCTGCTCTATAAGCTTGTTAATCAACGGGTCCGTCAGGATATAAAACGTGTCTTCCCGGATAGCCATGAAAACCATTTCGGCACACTGCTCCGGAGACAGGATGTTCAAGTCGCCTTTTTGAAGTTGCTTTAATAGAGAAGGTTGTTTGCTTTGCTGTGGTGCTTCAGGCGGGTTTTGCAATTCCGGGGGACGGTTCCGCTCGGCATCACCGAGACGAGAGCTGACGAAGGCAGGGCACAGGACGCTCACACCTACGTGTGGATTCCTTCGTTTAAGCTGGAGATACAGTCCTTCCGAAATTTTTATGACGCCCGCTTTGGTGACAGCATAAATAACGAGTTCCGGTTCGGTAATCAGCCCGGCCATGGAAGCGGTATTGACGATATGGCATTCTGTGTTCTGCTGTAGCATAACGGGCGTGAAGACCCTGATGCCGTAAATAACACCCCAGAGATTGACGCCCATCACCCATTCCCAGTCCACCAGCGTGTTTTCCCACAACGGCTTGCCTATCGATGCACCCGCCTGCACGCCGGCGTTATTAAAAAGTAAATGCACTCCCCCGAACGCGTCAAGGGTCTTTTGGGCCAGGGCTTCGATGTCCTGATATTTGGATACGTCTGTTCTTACTGCGAGAACGTCTGCACCTCTAGCTTTTAAAGCATTTTCGGTGTCTTGAAGCGGGGCTTCTTCAATGTCAGCGAGGACGACCTTCATGCCTTCTTCCGCGCAGCGTTCGGCCAGACCCCACCCGATACCGCTGGCAGCCCCGGTAACGACGGCCACTTTATCTTTGAATTCTTTCATTGTTTTACTCCGTTTTACTGCTTGGGAATAACGCCAAGCTGCTGCATCATGCGTAGTG
>JAUWYU010000155.1 GCA_030615655.1 Dehalococcoidia bacterium | reverse complement strand
ACGTGGCAGATACAGCGAATGCCCGCATCCAGAAATTCAACTCCAAGGGGAAATTCCTGACCAAATGGGGAAGCCTTGGTTCGGGAGATGGCCAGTTTAATAGCCCCATTGGTGTGGCCGTCGATTCATCCGATAATGTCTACGTGACAGACTGGAATAATAGCCGCATCCAGAAATTCGACTCCGACGGGACGTTCCTGGTCAAGTGGGGAAGCTATGGTTGGGGAGATGGGCAGTTTGATGGCCCCAGGGGTGTGGCCGTCGATTCATCCGGGAATGTCTACGTGACAGATATGTTTAATCACCGCATCCAGAAATTTAGCTATGGCTCTGAAGTTGAAGTATTAATCCAGAACCTTGTTGTAGCTGTCGAAGAAATGAATCTGCCAGGCGAGATAGAAAACAGCTTAATATCAAAACTGGATAACGCCATCAAATCCTTGAATAAGGGTCAAGAAAATACAGCTATAAATGAGTTAGGGGCTTTCATCAACCAGGTCGAGGCTCAAAGGGGTAAAAAAATCACGGATGAGCAGGCAGATGAACTCATAGCAAGGGCCAATGCCATTATCGCACTGATTCAACAGGAGTAGTCATCTGTATTGAGACGGTAACTATTAAACGTATATGAAGGGCTGTACCATTCTGGTACAGCCCTCACCCGGTTCTGAATGATTACTTGTCCCCTGCCTTTTCCATCATTTTCAGTTGTCAAGGTTCTTCTGACTATCAAAGAATTGTTCGTTTTTATCCGGTGAGGCAGGACCGTCATCCGGATATAAACAAAGCGTTAACTAAAACTGGTAAAAAAATAGCCGCAGCCCGTAGACCACGGCTATTTTGCTCTTCATTAATATAATTGCCGGCTGTCAGCCTTACATTCCGTAGTCCATGCCGCCCATACCGCCGCCGGGCATTCCCGGCGTCTTCTCCGGTTCCGGGATATCGGAGACCAGTGATTCCGTAATCAGGACCATCACGGCGATGCTGGCGGCATTCTCCAGGGCGGTCCTGACCACCTTGGTCGGGTCGATAATACCCCTCTTCGCCATGTCGGTAAATTCGTCGGATTCGGCATCATAGCCGACTCCAACCGGGCTCTTTTTCACCGCATCGACGATAACCGAGCCGTCCTGGCCGGCATTGCTGGCAATCCAGCGAAGCGGCTCGTTTACTGCTTTGCGGACGACATCAACGCCGGTGGCTTCGTCTCCTGAAACCTTCAGTTTGTCCAGAGCGGGGAGCGCGGCGAGCAGGCCGACCCCTCCACCGGGCAGGATGCCTTCTTCTACCGCCGCCTTGGTTGCCTGTAACGCGTCCTCAACACGGTGCTTCTTCTCTTTAAGCTCAACCTCGGTAGCGGCGCCCACCTTGATCACGGCGACACCGCCGGCCAGCTTGGCCTGTCTCTCTTCAAGTTTCTCGCGGTCAAAGTCAGAGGTGGTCTCCTCCATCTGGGCCTTAATCTGTTTGATGCGCCCGGTAATGGCCTCCTCCGCTCCTTTGCCCTCGATGATGGTGGTGTTGTCCTTATCAGAGGTTATGCGGCGGGCTCTGCCCAGGTCTTCCACGGTAACCGAGTCCAGTTTGCGTCCAATGTCTTCGGAGATAACCGTGCCGCCGGTAAGAATGGCCAGGTCTTCCAGCATAGCCTTACGCCGGTCGCCAAAACCGGGGGCTTTAATCGCCAGAACGTTGATGGTCCCCCGCAGCTTGTTGACCACCAGCGTCGCCAGGGCCTCGCCATCGACGTCCTCGGCGACAATAAGCAGGTTCTTGGAAATTTGCAGTATCTTTTCCAGGGCCGGCAGGAGGTCAGATACCGCCGAGATTTTCTTATCGGTAATGAGGATGTAGGGGTCTTCGATTACCGTTTCCATGCGTTCCGCATTGGTCACGAAATAAGGGCTGATGTAACCGCGGTCGAACTGCATGCCATCAACATACTCTATCTCATACTGCGTGCCCTTGGACTCTTCCACGGTGATAACCCCGTCCTTACCGACCTTCTCCATAACCTCGGCGAGCAGGTTGCCGATTTCCGTGTCCTTGGCGGTGATGGTGCCGACCTGAGCAATCTGCTCCTTGTCCTTTACCTCGGTGGAGGCCTTTTTCAGCTCCTCGACGATGGCGTTGGCTGCCTTCTGGACGCCTCTCTTCATAGCCATGGCATCGGCGCCAGCCGCCACATTCTTGAAGCCTCCGGAAATGATAGCGTGCGCCAGGATGGTTGATGTCGTCGTGCCGTCGCCGCAGGCGTCATTGGTCTTGCTGGCGGCTTCTTTGACCAGCTGCACGCCCATATTCTCGAACGGGTCGGGAAGCTCGATGTCCTTGGCAATAGTGACACCGTCATCGATTATCGACGGCGCTCCCCATTTTTTATCCAGCGCCACGCAACGTCCCTTGGGTCCCAGGGTGACTTTCACGGCGTCCGCCAGAGCGTCTATTCCCTTCTTCAGGGAATGCCTGACTTCTTCACCATAAATAATCTGTTTTGCCATTTTCTTCCTCCTTAGCTGGCCTTTTTATTTTGTCTTCTTCGCCAGAATATCGCTTTCGCGCAGGATAATCAGCTCATCATCATCAACCTTGATTTCCATGCCCCCGTATTTGGCGTAAATCACCGTATCGCCCACCTTGATGTCCATGGCTATCCGTTTGCCATCCTCGGACATTTTACCGGGTCCAACGGCAAGAACCTTGCCTTCCTGGGGTTTCTCTTTGGCTGTATCCGGTAGGTATATCCCGGACTTTGTCATTCCCTCCTTTTCAATGGGTTTAACCAGTACGCGGTCAGCCAGCGGCTGCAACTTAGCTGCCATACCATTCCTCCTTTCCATATTTGGAAGCCCTTCGCTGTTACATTTCATTAGCACTCTCGGGGCGAGAGTGCTAACATATTCATAATACCGCAGATGATGACTCAGCGCAACTCCATATACAGCCGTTTACAGGTAACGACAGCGGCAGAAGAGTTAATATCTACTACAATCACGCAAAATCTCCAGAAAATAGCATTAGTTCTCAGGAGTAGATTAAATAAGGATGCCGTGAGGGCGGCTTGCCTTCGCTGACCTGCTCGCCGTCCCTCCGCGACTGTGTCAGGCGAGAGCTTTAGCGCAAGCAGGCCGGTTGGGAAAAGATAAGAAAGGGATAAGTTTTACCTACCTCACCCCCTCGGTCCCCCTCTCCTGACGAGGTTTCACAGGAGAGGGGGAAGATATAGAAAGAGGGGCTGCGCCCCTCTTCGCAAGCTACTCCCCTTATGTGGTGGGGGGCAGGGGTAAAACCACGGGATAAGCCGCCGATGATGCGAGGGCGGCAGGGTGGGAATAGATATCAACGTGGTGGGGTGGGGAGGAAATATCAACCAGATGCCAGTAAAGCCACTGAAAAATATTTGCTTTTGACGGTTTACACTGCATCGTGTAGAATCTATCCATGAGCCAGCGTTCAAAGGCCAGCCGGAAACACTGGGACAGCGAGCGCATCCAGGCCCTGCGTCAACACCTGGGCATGACCCAGCGTGAGCTGTCCGACAGACTGGGCACGCGCCAGCAGACCATCAGCGAATGGGAAACAGGTATGTACCGGCCCCGCGGTGCCTCGGCTACCCTTCTATCAATAATTGCCGAGCAGGCCAGATTTAAATACCAGGCCGCGCCGCCTGAAAAAAAGACTTGACAGAATACACGTTACCGTGTATAATCGCTATCATGCAGTCGGCCGCAAGCCTGGAGTAAGGTGTGTCTGGTGAATAGCTATCACAAT
>JAUWYU010000048.1 GCA_030615655.1 Dehalococcoidia bacterium | reverse complement strand
GAGGTTACCACCTTGCTCACACCGAGGGAATTGAAGGTTTCCAGGCAGTGCTCGGCATATTTGGTGAATTCGCCGATATAGCCGATTTCGTAAGCGCGGCCGCCGCAGCAGGATTCCTCCATGCCCATAATGCCGACATCCACGCCGGCGGCCTTCATCAGACTTATGGCACTTCTGGGCACCTCCCACAGCTCGGGTTCAAAGGATATCATGCAGCCGGCATGATACAGGGCATCCGCTTTTTCCTGGCTGGCATCCTTTACTCCCATATCTCTGGCCCATTCCCCTCGTTCCGCCTTGGGTTTGCCGAACACGTTGTCGTCCTTCTTCAGGCTATCAATCATAACCATGTAGGCGGGATTCAGGTACCCCTGTGTCACCGCTTCCGTACGAACGGCCTGGATAGTCTCGAAAATGTGCTGATGATGATAGACACCGCACTGCTGTTCACAGGAAAGGCAGCCGGTGCAGGTATATATCCTCTCCAGTATGTCCTCATCAGACAGGTTCAATACCCCATCAGCAACAGCCCTCGCTATCAGCATTTTCCCCGATGGGTAGTAGGACTCAAGCTGGTACCTTTCCCCGGCGGGGCAGGCAGGAGCAAATATGCTAAGGACATCCTTACAGGTGCCGCAATTCGTGCACCCGTAAAGCCATTCCTTCACCTCGTTAAGGACCATCGTTGCCTCCTTTATCCAAACTGAATAACGGCTACTCCCGGGGCATGCCCCATCTGCCGGGATTAAAGATGTTATTTGGGTCCAGCATCTCCTTGACCCTTCGGTGTAATTTCAGCCAGTCGGGGCCGACTCGTTCTTCGAGCTTTCTAACTGCCCAGACCGGCGTCTTGTACGGCATGTAACCCATTTCCAGAATTAAATCGAGCTGTTCCGCACACAGGTCATTGATTCTCTTTACCAGCTCGGGGTCTTCCTTATCGTAGGGGAGCATCCATCTCAGCCCGGCGAAGTGTCCCTCGTTCATGATGCGGGTATAACAGCTCCGGGTAATATCATATTTATCCTGAAGCTCACAGCCCTTCTTGATGGTCTCAAGCCATGCGCTCATGGGGCCGTAGCTGCCGACCCACATTAAGCCTCCCCCGGAACTGAGCACTCCCAGTGCCTGCATGGGAAACGCCGCCGTCGTGCTGGGCATAGTATCGGGCCCCATCATCTTTATACCTTTACACTTTTCCCTGACCGCCTCTTTAACGGCTTCTACCTTGGCTTTCAGCTCATTCTCGGTATTCCCCGTAATCTCCGCCGTTATGACAAATTCAGGCTCCTCTTGAGTCCTGTATACCGCCGGGTACATGGACATCTTTTTATGCTCATAAGCCAGTTGACTGACCTTATTAAGGGCAAAGGAGGTGCCGATAAGGTCGTCGGGAATGCGGGTTCGTATTACCGCCTGCAGAATCGCGTAGGCGCCATCCAGGTCCATCGCCATGAAGGACAGCGCCGTCGAGTGTTTTGGTTTGGGCCAGAGGCTCACGGCCATCTTGGTGATAACACCCGTTGTTCCCTGCCACCCCAGGAAGAGGCCGTCCAGTTCGGGGAAAGGTACGATGGCCTGCCAGGACTTGCTTGCCGCGCCGGAGCCGATTCTCACCAGCTCTCCCGTAGCCAGCAGGACTTCCAGTCCGCTCACCCAGTGCGAGGCGGCCCCGTATCTGAATGATAAGTTATCCAGTCCCTGCACGATGGCATTAGCCATGACACCGGTGGAGGGGGGTGAAAAGGCGTAGGTATACATCAGAGTGGGGTGGTGCTTATCCAGGTATGCTTTGATTTGGCCAAATGTTACCCCGGGCTCAACCAGGGCGTACATATCGGTCTCGCTTACCTCTATGATGCGATTCATCCTTTTCAGGTCGAGTGTTATGCCACCCTTAAGAGGGATGGTCAGCCCCCCTACATTGCCTCCGGCAATATAAGGGGTAACCGGCACCTTCTCTTTATTGGCCAGGCTTATTATTGCCTGTAACTCCTCTATCGATTGTGGCAGGACTACCACATCAGGCCAGTTCGGCTCAGCCGGTGTCAGGTCATATGAGTAAATATACAGGTCAGCCGGATTGGTGGAGACAAATTCGCTCCCGACAATTTTCTCAAGGTTTGCCACCAGCGCGCTTTTAACGGCTTCTATCATTTTCCCGTCCTCCTTTTATCATCTTCTCCCTGGCAGGAACAGCACCTGGAACTTCATTTCAATATTGCTCTCAGGATACAGGTTTTTAATGTACCTTAACCATAATTAAGCCCTTTCCCTCAAGCTGGCTTCTGAAGCTTTCCCGGGCCAAATGAAGAGTAGTCCAGGTCATAGAATTGCCGGCATGTAGCAAAGTAACCCAGCTGCACACCACCTAGAACCAGTTTAGCTACCGCTGCATCACGATAATACTTCTCGTAGTGATTTTCACGGACATAACCGTAGGAACCCATCAGTTCCATCCCCTTTAGAATCAGTTCCGGCAGTTTACCGGTAGTAAATACATGCACGGCGTGTCCTTTGGCCACCATACTAACCGAGTCCCACGGACCATAGATATCCATATGGTCGTACTCATGAGCCAGTTCCAGGAAAGCAGCCCTTCCCACAGTTATTACTGAGGCCATCTCGCCTAAAATAGCAGCCGCTGAAAGGTGCTGGTTGATTGGTTTACCTCCTGCCACCCTCTGTCCCGTATATTCAAGAAGCGTATCAAATGCCCCTTGTAGAATACCTACCGCATGTGCTGAGTTCAGAGGCATAGGGGCAGCCAGGGTATTCTGGAAGATAGCCCAGGCTTCAGGACCTTGTATTCCCCACTCCCTGGGTACCCTGACATTATCAAAATACGTAGAGGTATTTCTGTCAGATTGCATGCCGCATTTGACCTCAAACTTACCATGAGAAACCCCCGGCAAGGGTTCAGGAACATAAATCAAAGTAAAGGCATCTATCCCCTGCCTTGGGTCCATGTTACAGACCACGCAATTGAGGTCAGCTATGCCGGCATTAGATGCCCAGAACTTATTACCGTTTATTACCCATTCGTTGCCTTCAAGTTTAGCCCTGACCCCTACCGTTCGGCTCTCATTCAGCGGATTTTCGATATCACACGCGGACTCCGTTTCACTCATGTTCACGCAGGCAACACGCAGCTCGTTGCCAACGAACCTGGGGGCAAATTCATCAAGCACTGCTTTTGCCCATGCCTTCCCGGTTGGAGGGGGTGACAGATAAGCCAGCATAACCGGTACCCACCCCCATTCGGTGCAGGCGCTGTGCATACTTATGCCGTAGTCGCCACGCCCTATCTGCTCCTGCTTCAGGGCACACGCGACCAGGGGTAACTGATTTCCCCCATAGTCTTTCGGTATCGCGTTTTTCTGGCAACCGAGGTCTACCTGTAATTTCTTAAGGATGGGGGTAATTATTTCTTCATGCGTTACATCATCGTCAAGTTTATCGCGAACAGGCATAATCTCCCTATCGGTAAAATCGGCAAACACCTTTTGCATCATTCGTTGCTCTTCATTAACGAAACACTCCGGGTACTGCAATTTGTACCATTGACTGGTCTGGTCTAGCATTTTCCTGACCTCCTTCTATTAGAATTCTATCCTTCCAAGTCCCGGGAGGGGTGGTTAGATTTGCCTGAGTTGCTGGAGTTTCAGGGCCAGATTGGCCCCTGCCTCCTCCGGTGTTTCGGCCGCTACTATCTCACATGTTACCTCCCTTTCCGGTTTATATAATCTTAGCGCCTTGCTTCGCTTACTTGACGATATCTCAACGGCTAAATCCCGGGCCTGCCAGGTGGTAAACGGCTGTTTCTGCGCCGCCATGAGCTCTTTAACGGTGGCCGAGCGCAGTTCACCCAGTTCATGGCTGACCGTAATCAGGCAGGGCATCGATGCCTCGACCACCTCGTGGCCATCAGCCAGCACCCGCTCTACTTTTACCCGGCCGTCATTGACCTCTATCTTCCGGGCAACCGTAACGCTGGGGATGCCGAGCAGTTCCGCTACGCCCGGGCCAACCTGGCCGGCGTTGGTATCTGCCGCCATCCTGCCGGCAAGGATAAGGTCATACTCTCCCAGTTTCCTGATGGCCGCTGCCAGGAGACAGGCGGTTGTATTGCCGTCAATATCCTCGAATAGGTCGTCCTCGAGGACGACCAGGTCATCGGCACCTACCGCCAGGCACTTCTTCACTACCGCTTTGGGTAGACTCCTGGCAAGGCTTATAACCGTTATCTTGCACTGGTGCAGTTCCTTAATCCTGAGGGCCGCCTCGAGGCAGTTCTCATCATAGGGATTCAGTACCGGTGGTACACCCTGGGCGGGGAGAACGCGGCGTCCCTCGGGGTCAATCTTGAAAGTGGATACCGGAGCTTCGGGGTCCGTGACTACCTTGGCACAGACAATAATATTAAGCATGTCTATCCTTTCCACTTGAATGATGCTGGTTATCGACAGACCTGCAGAGCATAGATTCTGCCACATCTTACATTTTTCCGAATGTCATCGTCAACCGCCGCGGGAACCCGTGTTAGGGGAAAAAGGAGGTCCAACCTTGCTCTTCTGTGATTAAGGTAAAATCCCCAATGCCATTGCCATCGTTAGCAACAGCGTAAAGGCTAATCATTCACCGTTATATAGTTAGTAGCTTCTGATGCTGCGTTCGGGTCATACGTTTTCTTAATCTTCCTCAACCACAAATGGTAATTGGACGTGTGTGGCCCGTACTGGTCATGAGCAGCGTCACCCCACACATGACCCGGCACTCCAAAGTGGCCCTCTATGGCCGTTTTGTTGGCAAACATTCCAACCTCTGCCGGGGCTTTCATTGCTTCAGGGTCTTGCTTGTTGAACCGGATGAGTAGCTCGCCATGCCCGGCATGCCCGTGTTCAACTAACTGTACGAAGGGGTCCGTGCCATCAGCCAGCAGCCGTCCTTCATTGATAAGGCGTTCCTTAAGCGGGGATGAACGCAGAATATATTGATGCATGAGATAAAATACATCGGTACCTCCGACCTGCCCCGCGAAGATTCCCGAGGCTCGAGCTACCTCTCTAATTGAGCTGGTGACCCTTATGAAGCGCCACATGAAGCCCCCGGCATTTTTGGGGTCCTCTACCGGTTCCAGAGACTTACCGCTATACTCATCCATGATTTGCTGTAACACCTTCTTTTTATATTCGGTGTCGCTCGGAGAGTTGCCGGCCATTATGATTAAGAAGCCTGGCCCCTGTACTAAATCGGTAAACTGCTTGAAATAGGCACGGTCTTCATTGTTATTTGTCGCCATATTTGAGGCCATCATGGCTGGATTGAACCCCATTAATATGAACCCTATTTCACTGGCACCGACCTTGTGCGCTGCCTGACTCAATTTATCCGATGATGGGAAGGAGACGTACCGTATCATAAAGCCCGGTGGTATCTGGCTTGGGTTATAGTGTGGTGATACCCCTTCAATGGCAAATGTTGAGGGTCCCGGCCAGTGATAAACCTTTTGTGCCGCCTTGGTATAGACACCAAGTCCCCCCAATGGCATCACATTACCTCTGATGATGCCCCTTAAAGATGGGCCAGGCCCATCGCCGCACCACCACTGACCTAATGACCCCAATGAACCCAGCCTGACTATTTCCCCGTCAGGAGTCACCCATTCCAGGGCCAGTTGATTTCTCTCACCATAACTGCCGCTGACACTCAGATGCCCTATCCCCTGATGGGCCGCCAGAGGGAGTGCGGAGCAGTTGCTGCCGGCCCCGGTGATGTTGCAGTTCAAGCCTCTTTTCATTAACTCAGCCTGCAACTGGGCGTAAATCACATAGGGTTCAACTACCGCATACATGTTTTTCTCGTTGATTTCCAGGATGCGGTTCATCCTCCTCAAGTCCAGTTTGACGACACCCGGACCACCGGCATCGCCATAGGCTCCCCAGCCCGAACTCGACGCCTTAAACTGCACCTTGAACCTGTTACAGAGCCTGACTATCGCCTGGACTTCCCCGGTATTTTGTGGAAGAGTCACAGCTTCAAACCTGGGCCTCGTCCGCTGAGCGTACGAACCCAATATTAAAGGGGCTTCGGAAATATTCTCCGGTCCCACCACGTCTTCTAACGCTTTATAAATTTCTCTCTTTAACGTCATGATTAATGGCCTCCTTTTTCAGGTTGCTTTCTCTAACAGCTCAACGACATCATATACCTTGAGGCTGCTCCCGTTTTCCTTGATGGTGTCTTTAAAGTTCCGCTCGCATCCGGGGCAGGCAGTCACTATAGCCTCAGCCCCGGTGGACTCAGCTTCATCTATTCTCTCTCTGGCCGTCCACCTGGCAAACTCGGGGTTTGTCTCCTTAACACCCCCACCAGCACCGCAGCACCAGGCGTATTCCTTTATCCTGTCCATCTCAACAAGCTCTAAGCCGGGAACACTCTTAAGGACATCCCGCGGGGGTTCATAGATGCCATAGGTGCCCCGCCTGAATTCTTTCGGCGGGCCGAATATACGTATATGTCCGGGAACCGGTTTCCCTTCCCAGTGAATGTAGGGTTCTCCCAGCCTGCCGAGATGACAGGGGTCATGATAGGTGACCTTGGTCTCAACCTTCTTGGTCGGTTTAAGCTTGCCCTCTTTTATCAACCGGGCAAGGTACTCCGTGGTATGCAGTACTTCCAAGTCATCCTTCAGGCCGAATTTATCGTAGAGCACTTTAAAGGCACAATAGCAATCGGCACAGCCTGTTACCAGTATTTCCGCACCTGATTTCTTAATCAGTTCCATGTTTTGTTTGGCCTGATTCAATAGCTCTTCCTTATATCCCATCTGGTAAGCCCGACCGCCGCAGCATGACTCGTTTTCTCCGGCAATGCCAACATCAATACCTGCTTTGTGCAACAGGGTAACAGTGGCTTTAGCTACCCTCCACATATCTTCGTCATAGCAAACCCGGCACCCGGCGTGATAAATAACCTTCGCCTTCTGCCTGGTGATATCTTTCACGTCCAGCCCTTTAGCCCACTCTCCGCGCCTGGCTTTCGCCCCAGGTACCATGGTGCCCTGTTTCCGGAGACTGTTAATAACGCCGTCGAGAGCCGGGACAGTGTGGCCGTCCTCGACACATTTAATCCTGATTTCATTTATCGGCTCCAGCACTTCCATGTCCATGGCATACTTGCACGAGATATCACAGGCACCGCACATCTGGCAGTTATAAACTACCTCAAGAAGCTTGCCGTCATATTCAAGTTCCTTCTCCAGCATAGCTATGCCCATGCCCATTCTGCCGCCGCCGGCATAGGTATGGAAGTTATATCTGGCTATGCTGGGGCAAACATATGAATGCTGAATTTCCTTTAGCTTCTCCAGCGGGACGAACTTGCAAATCGAGCAGCGGCAACACATTTCCATATCACTTCGATAATCTTCTAGCGCCATTTCTTCCCCTCCTTAGATTATCCATTTGGTAATTTCTTCCCTTAACGAGCATTAAAAGCACAGTTTCCCTGGATTCATAATATTGCTGGGGTCTAATATAGACTTGACCTTTTTTAAGGCAGCTACGGTGGCAGCGTCTCTATTAATAATCGTCCTGGCGCTGGTACCGTAAGGCCTCGAGAAGAATGCCCCTTTAGCCATCAAGCTTGTGATGACCCGGTCAGATAGCTCCCTGACCCGGTTAGATTCGCTCTGGTTTTCCGGGTCATAAAACAGGTTGAATTCGCAGTGGCAGTTGGTCCCCTGTACTATCGGCTGGAGGTAAATACCCATTTCTGAAGTCGGGTAGCCCATTCCATGAGCCTCATCATGCATGGTGCTGAGCAAACCAGGGAGATTATCATAGATGGTCAAAAAGAATATGTCGTGGCAGGCCCCTTTATGACGGAGCTTCCAGTAGGGCTCCCCGGAGGAGCCTTGGGCAGCTTTTAATACTTCAGAAGCCGATACTCTGCCGATTGCCTGTACCGGTTCCACTCCCACCCGTTGGGCTATCTCCATCATATCATTTATCTGGCCGCTCACCCTCTCTTCCGTCAGATATTCATAGCCGGCGATATTGAAGAAAAGAACCCAGGGAGGCAGATTGTCCTTAATTTCCCGGTAATCACCGGGCCATTTCTTCGCCATGATAGCTGCCAGATTGGAATTATTGAGCACAAAGCACTCGTTAGCCAGTCTCAGCCTTACCAGCCAGTGAACCATCTCCAGTATCTTATCAATCTTTGAGGAGCCAATCAGAAAGGGCTCTTCAAGTCCGGGGATAAGTTCACATCTCACTGATGCCCACGTTACGATACCCATCGTTCCCTGGGCTCCCTGAATAACCCTGTACAGGGAAAAGGCCGATGGTCCCGCCGCCTCTTTCTGTGCACCTCCGGCGGCCCATTGCTCTTCCAGTGTGCCTGGCCCGGCGGCGGCTCCCGTCCGGAACATATCGCCGGTGCCGAAAATTACCTCAACGCAGGCCAGTGGGTCTCCTATATCCCAGTGGTACCTGGGCATCACTACGGGCTCCCTCTCCAGCATACTGCCGACAACAGACTTCGACCCCCGCGGCTGTAAAGGCATATTGAGCCTGAGCCCCTCTTCGGCTACAGCCGGTATCAGTTCTTCAAAGGTTACGCCCGGCTCAAACATGGCCACCCGGTTCATTCGGTCGACCCTGATAATCTTTTTCATACCGCTCAAGTCCACAATGACAGCACCTCCGATGCTGGGAACAGTATCGCCCCGGAAGTGCGGAGGTCCCGAGCTTACCGGCACAAGCGGCGTTAGAGTCTCATTGGCCAGCTTAACTATCTCCTCTATATCCGCCATATTCCCTGGCTTGACTATACATTCCGGCTTTACCGCGTTAACGAAACTCATGTCTCTGGAATATTCTTTCAGCGTCGCCTGTTCGCGGTTTATACTGCCAGCACCGACTATTTCTACCAGCTTGTCTTCTGCAATCATCGCTGCCTCCTTTAATCTCTCGTAAGATGACTCTTCCTGATTTGAGTCTCTGGCCTTTAGCAGTTCAGAGACGTGTCCCGTGCTTACCGGCCAGCATGCCAGCCCCGGCAGAATAAAGACTATCTGGATACCGGTATTCTTTCATACCTGGGTGCAAAGTAAACATCAAGATGCATAACGGGTTTAC
>JAUWYU010000173.1 GCA_030615655.1 Dehalococcoidia bacterium | reverse complement strand
GGGGATATCGAGTTCATCACTCATCCGGATGAGGTGCTTGTTTACTTGCTCCAACTCCGGGATGGGGTGCCTCATAATCTCCAGGTAGAAATCACCGAATGTCTGCCGATACCAGAGAGCGGCCTGTTTTGCCTCCTCGTAACGTCCACTGAGGATGAGCCGGGGGATTTCGCCGGCGAGGCAGGCGCTGAGAGTGATCAGGCCCTGATTATGCTGCTCCAGGAGTTCTTTATCTACCCTGGGTCTGTAGTAGAATCCTTCGAGGTGGGCTTTGGTGGTGAGCTGGATGAGATTCTGGTATCCGGTCTGGTCCTTAGCCAGGAGGATAAGGTGATAGATATTTTTATCCCCGGCGTCGCGGCTGAGGCGGCTGCCGGGCGCGATGTAAATCTCACAGCCGATAAGGGGTTTGATGCCGGCTTCCCTGGCTGCCTGGTAGAACTCGATTACCCCATACATGGCACCGTGGTCGGTTATCGCCAGGCTGTCCATACCCAGTTCTCCGGCTTTGGCTACCAGCTGCGGGATGCGGCACATCCCATCGAGAAGGCTGTATTCGGTGTGAACATGGAGGTGGGTAAACATATTATTTCCGGCGTTGATTTAAAATTATTATAGCACAGCGCCAGTTTGTAAAAAACCGCGTGTGAATACAGACTTGAATGAGATTTTTAGCTTGCTGGAAAACAGCCAAGGGAAGTATAATTAAGTCGAGTCTGTCGGGTCATCGGCAAGAGGAATCTTCACCTAAAAATTCCGTGTTGTTCCGATTACAGAAAGCTGTGTAAAGAAAGATAGCCTATGACGTCGAATTTTATGTACCCCGGAAAGGGCAGAGTGTTTTACGGCTGGTTCGCCCTGGGCGGTGTCATGCTCGTGATATTTGTCGTCGGGGGAGCTTTCGTCCATTCATTCGGTGTTTTGCTGCCCGTTATAAGCAGTGAATTCGACTGGAGTCGGGCGGTTGTGGCTGGGGCACTGGCAGCGGGTATTATGGCCTTCGGATTGCCCAGTCCGCTTTACGGGGTCCTCGTTGGCAGGTTAGGGCCAAGGGTTACAATTATATTCGGCAACCTGCTGGCGGCCCTGGGGATAGCCGGGATATATCTGGTCCAGGAAGTCTGGCATAACTATTTATTATATATACTGATAGGTCTGGGGGGCGGTTTCGGGGGCTATATCTCCTGCACCACGGTAGCCAATAACTGGTTTATTAAAAAGCGTTCGCTGGCGCTGGGGATTTTTATCGCCTCCGCAGGACTTGGGGGTTTTGTTTTTCCACCGTTGACAACATCGCTCATCGAGGCTATCGGCTGGCGAGAGACGTGGCTGGTGCTGGCGGGAATGATTATATTATTAGCCGTAGTAATTGGCGGCGTGATTCTGGTGAGAAATAAGCCGGAGGATATGGGGCTGCTGCCGGATGGGATGCCCGCCGATGCCTTTTCAGAGATGGAGGTAGCGGAATCTCAAGCGGCGACGGAGGAAGAGTCGGCCGGCTGGAGTATCAAGCAGGTATTGAAGAGGCCGACGGCCTGGTTGATAGGGGGCTTTTCTGCCGCCAATACCTTTACCATGGGAACGATGGTGACACATCAGATTGCCTATCTTCAGGACATTAATTTCAGTCCGATGACCGCTGCCACGACCCTGAGCTTTATGTCCATTTTCAGTATTATGGGCAGCCTTGTCTTCGGGGCTCTGGCGATGAGGTTTAAAGTGAGATATATGGCGAGTGTCGCTTTCGGGATACAGATGATGGGTCTGATTATCTTATTAACAACCAGGGAACTGGGATTAATCTACGTCTACGCGGCATTCCAGGGGGTGAGCAACGGCGCATTGACAACCGCTATGCCGACATTCGTCGGCGCTTATTACCGGCGTGACCGCTATTCTCAGGTCATGGGCGTGGTCCTCCCATTTCAGGTTTGTTCGAACGCTATCGCTGCTACCGTAGCCGGGGCTATCTTTGACGCTACGGGTTCATACACACCGGCCTTTGCTACGGCAGTCGTTTTCAGTCTGGCAGGACTAATATTTGTCTATATGGCCCGGCGACCGAAATCGTCCCGGCCGGGTGGCGAGTAGCTGCCCTTCCATTACAGACAATTACGTGCGTTTTGCGTGCCGACAGTGTAGAATCTGTATACCGGTGACAGTGCCATGAGAATTGCGGCGAAATGGCTATTTATAATCTGTCTGCCCGTGCTGCTGCTGACGGGGAGCGTGAGCTGGGCGGTAAACAGTCCCTGGCTGTACCAATACGGCTTCGACAAGTACGATATCAGCGAGGCCACGGGGCTGGCACAATCAGAGCTAGATAAGGCTGCGGCCGGCCTGATTGACTATTTTAACTCCGGTGGGGAGAGCATCAGCCTCGAGGTGGTGAAGGACGGCGAGTCGTTCGAGCTATTTAACGAGCGCGAGGTGGGCCACCTGAAGGATGTGAGGGGGCTATTCCGGCTGGTCTATTGGGTCCTGCTGGGGACACTGGTCTACGCTATTGTGTACATCGGAGTGAGCCTCATCTGGTGGCGCGATAAGCGGAGGATGGCGGGGGGACTGGTTTACGGCGGCGGCCTGACCCTGGTGCTGATGGCTACCCTGGGAATAGGAACGCTGGTCAACTTCGACTGGCTATTCCGGCAGTTCCACCTAATCAGCTTCGCCAACGACCTGTGGATGCTCGACCCGGCCAGGGACTATCTTATCATGCTCTTTCCCCAGGGCTTCTGGTATGACGCGGCACTGTTCTGCGCGCTGGCGACAGCGGTGGGGGCATTGATACTGGGTGGGGTGGGGTGGTGGTTAAAGAGGCGAAATTGAAGTAGTTCCCTTAGTTAAAACCCCCCTGAGCTGGTGCCGGCCATAGTCTCAATCTCGTAGCTCTTGACATCAGCGCAGCGTGTACCCCGGCACTTAATCTCAAAGTCCCAGGTCTCCTGAGGCAAAAGTGCGAATACTGCCGCCAGTTTTTTCATTGCCTAATCCGAGGCCTTGCTTGGCCTGTAGACAATGGAGACCACGATTAAGATTACCCCGCTAATGAGGATACCGAGTCCGAGCGTCTGCATCGGCGCCAATAAGTCGGTGTAGAGTCCGGTCAGCCATGTCTCGAATGCCACCGGTATATCGAGCGGCAGCTCAATCTTCGGTAAAAAGTGTTTGGCGACAAGGGTACCGCCAAACTGCAACGCACCGTAGATAAAGAGGCTAATACCCAGCGAGCGGGTGGCTTCCTTGATACTGCGGTTTACGAG
>JAUWYU010000084.1 GCA_030615655.1 Dehalococcoidia bacterium | reverse complement strand
ACCTCGGATTTCGTGCTGCCCATTCTACCCACGAAGTTACGGTTAGTGGTGGAGACGCACCGCTCACCGTCGGCCAGGACACCCATGTGCCCGCCAAGACAGGGACCACAGGTCGGCGTGCTGACAACCGCCCCGGCCTTGATAAATGTTTCGATAAGCCCTTCGGTTATGGCATCGAGATAGACCTGCTGACTGCCAGGGATTATGATACAGCGTACTTTAGGATGAACCTTATGCTTTTTCAATATCTGGGCAGCCAGTCGCAGGTCATCGGTACGGCCATTTGTGCAACTGCCGATTACCGCCTGGTCAATTTCAATGTTCCCTACCTCACCGACCGGTCTGGCATTGGCCGGTGAATGTGGCAATGAGACCTGAGGTTCGATACTGGTAACATCATACTCAATCACCCGGGCGTATTCAGCATCACTATCCGGCTCATAGACAAGATAAAAACGTCTGGCTCTAGACTTTATGTAAAGCTGGGTCTTGTTATCCACACGGAAAAGCCCGGCTTTACCACCAGCCTCGACAGCCATATTGGCCATGGTGAAGCGCCCGTCAATGGACAGGGCATCTATGGCCTCGCCGCTAAATTCCATTGCCGAATACAGAGCCCCGTCGACACCAATATCACCGATGGTATAAAGAATCAGGTCCTTACCCCCCACCCATTTGCCCAGGGTTCCATTATAAACGAGCTTGATTGTCGGCGGCACCTTCATCCAGATATCACCGGTGGCCATGGCGGCCGCAATATCGGTCGACCCCATGCCAGTAGCAAAAGCTCCGATGGCGCCATAGGTGCAGGTATGAGAATCAGCCCCGATGACCACGTCTCCAGGGAGCACCAGCCCCTGCTCCGGCAGGAGGACATGCTCAATACCCATCTGTCCTACCTCAAAGTACTGTATGCCCTGCTCGTAGCAGAAATCCCTCATCAGCCTGGCCTGCTCGGCAGAAGCGATGTCTTTATTGGGGACAAAGTGGTCGGGCACCATGACAATCCTGGACGGGTCAAAGACTCTATCCACCCCGATACGCCGGAACTCCCTGATGGCAATAGGCGCCGTAATATCATTGGCGACAATCATGTCTACCCTGACATTGACAAACTCGCCCGGCCCGACCTCTTTCTTATCGGTATGTGCCGCCAGTATCTTTTCGGTTAAATTCAAGGTAACTTCCCCTTTTCGCTAGAATTACAGACCCATCAGGCCGGATAAATACCCGCTCTCGCAGAAAACAGGTTATACAAGATTATAACCATTTGTGAAAAAGCGCACAAGCTAAAGCCTCGAAAGGAGGTATTGCTGCCTGTCGTCTCTGCCCCTGATGGTCTAGCTGTCTTTTCCCCTGGCAGCTATCAACCGGTTAAGAGCATTGATATAGGCCTTGGCGCTGGAGACGATGATATCGGTATCAGCGCCGCGTCCCGTATAGGTGACACCGTCACTCTCTATCCTTATCAATACCTCGCCGATGGCGTCGATGCCCTCGGTTACCGATTTTACCGTAAACTCGGTGAGCGAATTGGGCACCTTGACTATACGATTAATAGCTTTATAAAGCGCATCTATCGGCCCGGTACCCAGGGCTGCATCCTCTTTCGTCTTTCCGTCCGGCCCGATAAGCCTGACGGCCGCCGTGGGAACACCCTGGTCGCCACAGGTGACCTGGATGCGTTTAAGGTGATAATCCTCGGAAACGGTGCGCTGCTCCTCGGCCACCAGCGACTCAATGTCGCGGTCGGTAATATCCTTCTTCTTATCCGCCAGTTCCTTAAACACGGTAAAAGCCCGGTTCAAGTCGGCATCTTTCAGACTGTAACCCAGCTCGGAAAGCCGTTCTCTGAAGGCGTGCCGCCCGCTGGTCTTACCCAGCACCAGGCTGCTGGAGGGAATACCAATCGATTTGGGGTCCATTATTTCAAACGTTGTGGGCATCTTTATCATGCCGTCTATGTGGAGACCCGACGAATGGCGAAAAGCATTACCGCCGACAATAGCCTTGTTGAGCTGAACCTGAAAACCGGTCAGGTCGCTTACCAGCCGACTCGTCCTGTAGATTTGTGTGGTATCAATATTCGTCGTCAGGTTGAAAAAGTCACTGCGAGTCCTGATAGCCATCACAATCTCCTCGAGCGAGGCATTACCAGCCCTTTCACCTATGCCATTAATGGTGCACTCCACCTGTCGGGCGCCTCGTTTGATTGCCTCCAGGCTGTTGGCCACCGCCAGCCCGAGGTCATTGTGACAGTGAATACTGACCACCGCACTGCCAATATTGGGAACATTTTTGAAGACACCATCAATAAGGTCGCCGAACTGCGGAGGCATGGCATAGCCGACCGTATCGGGAACATTTACCGTGGTAGCACCAGCATCAATAACAGCTTTTAAAAGTTGATAGATATATTCAGGTTCCGTACGGCTGGCGTCCATAGCCGAAAACTCGATATTATCGCAGTATTTTCTGGCATGAGCGACCGTACTGCAGGACATATCGATGATTTCCTCACGGCTTTTCCTGAGTTGATAGAAAAGATGTATATCCGAAGACGAGAGGACGATATGAATGCGGGGATTCGCCGCCCCTTTAACAGCTTCCCAGCTATCGTCAACCGCCTTAAGATTGGCGTGCGTCAGTACGCAAATCGACGGTGTGCGTACTTCCTGTGAAATAAGTCTAACGGCCTCGAAATCGCCTGGTGAAGTTACCGGAAAGCCCGCCTCAATCACGTCTACACCCAGTTTTTCCAGCTGCCGGGCTATTTCCAGCTTCTCTTGAACGTTTAGAGTACCCCCCGCCGCCTGCTCCCCATCCCGCAGTGTGGTATCAAAGATAATAACCCTGTCCATATTGTTCCTCCTCGGGAGAATTTTTTAGAGATGCAACCACCTGATCCCCTCTCCTTCAAATCAGAGAGGGGCCAGTAAGGATGAGCTTTATTCTCCCCAGATAAGAACATCTATGGTACTTCATGGCTATATGAATATATTATACACGTTATACGTTATTTTGTCTATCCCTTCTTCAGCCACGGCATCATCTTGCGCAGCTCGGCGCCCACTATCTCAATGGGGTGCTCCGCATCCATGCGCTTCAGGGCGTTGTATACCGGGCGGCCGGCCTGGTTTTCCAGAATCCATTCCTTGGCAAATGAGCCGTCCTGAATTTCGGCCAGGATTTGCCGCATCTCATCGGCGGCCATTTCATCGACGACCCTCGGCCCGCGGGTATAGTCGCCATACTCGGCCGTATCGCTGACCGAATAGCGCATATAGGTCAGGCCGCCGTTGTAAATCAGGTCAATGATAAGCTTTAGCTCGTGGCAGACCTCGAAGTAGGCTATTTCCGGCTGATAACCGGCTTCAATCAGAGTCTCGAAACCGGTTTTAATCAGCGAGGTGATACCGCCGCACAGCACCGTCTGCTCACCGAAGAGGTCAGTCTCCGTCTCTTCCGCAAACGTCGTTTCCAGCACACCGGCGCGGGCGCAACCGATTCCTCTGGCATAGGCAAGGGCTATGTTCCTGGCTTTGCCCGAAGCATCCTGATGCACCGCTACCAGCGCCGGAGGTCCGGCATTCTCAGTGTAAAGCTGCCTCAGCATATGTCCGGGACACTTGGGGGCAATCATGGTCACATCAATATTGGCCGGCGGCACAATCTGTCCATAATGGATGTTAAAGCCGTGAGCAAACATCAGCATATTGCCCGCCGCCAGATCTTTCTTGATGGAGCCTTCATACACCGCCTTCTGCACGTTGTCCTCAGCCAGCATGACGATGATATCCGCCTTTTTAGCCATCTCGTCCGCCAGCATCACCTCGAAGCCAGCTTCCGCGGCGGCTTTCCAACCCGGAGTCCCCTTAACCTCAGCGACAATTACCTGGCAGCCACTATCGCGCAGGTTCTGGGCATGGGCATGACCCTGGCTACCATAGCCAACAATACCTATTACCTTCCCGGCAAGTAAGTCCAGGTTGGCATCTTTTTCGTAATATATCTTGACCATAACGCATTGTCTCCTTCCAGTTATTTTTTAGCGCGGCTCCTAGCAGCCTTCTCCTCCGCCGGCACAGCGCCCAGGTTACCCCTGACCATGGCGACGCGGCCTGTCCTGGCTATCTCCCTGACGCCAAAACCACGCAGCAATTTCAACATGGAATCGATTTTATCCTCATCTCCGGTAATCTCAATCGTCAGTGAATCAGAGGCCACGTCCACGATATTAGCCCTGAATATATCGGTTATTTCAATAATCTCGCTACGCGTCGCCGAATTAGCTTTCACCTTTATCAGAGCCAGTTCCCTGACGGTTATATTATCTCCCGTGATATCAGAAACCCTGACCACATCTATAAGCTTGTCCAACTGCTTTCTAACCTGCTCCACCATGGCGTTCGACCCGTTGACAATGATGGTCATCCGCGACAAGTGAGGCACTTCGCTGTGTCCCACGGCGATACTCTCGATATTGAACCCCCTCCTCCGAAAAAGGCTCGCCATACGGTTGAGGACACCGGGCTTATCTTCCACAATAGCTACTAGGGTGTGCTTTGTCGTGGCCATGTCGACACCTCTTTCTTCGGTTCTTCAATAAATTCGGCGATAGCCGCTCCCGGCGGCACCATCGGGAAAACGTTCTCTTCAGGCTCCACCATGAAGTCTATCAGAAACGGACCATCATGCTCCATGGCCTGCTCTATCGCCGCCTTTACCTCTTCGCGGCGGGTAACCCGCAGACCCGGAATACGGTAGGCTTCGGCAATCTTGACGAAGTCGGGACAGGAAAGCGGTGTGGCTACATACCTTTTATCATAAAACAAATCCTGCCACTGCCTTACCATCCCCAGATAGCCATTATTCATCACCGCTATCTTGACGGCTATATTATCCTGAACCAGCGTCGCCAGCTCCTGTATCGTCATCTGCAAACTGCCATCGCCGTCAATACACCAGACGGTTTTCTCGGGACGGCCCACTTTAGCCCCCATCGACGCCGGCAGACCGAAGCCCATGGTGCCCAGACCGCCGGAGGAAATAAAGTTATTAGGCTCGTTAAAAAAGTAATGCTGGGCGGCCCACATCTGGTGCTGCCCCACTCCGGTGACGATAATAGCCTCGCCCCCGGTCGCTTCATATAGCTGACGGATGATGTACTGTGGTAAAAGTCCGGCGCTATCTTTAATATCCGTTAAGGGGTGCTGTTTCCGCCATTCATCAAGCTGCTTAATCCACTCGATATGCTCCCCGGCATCAATCACCTCATGCATCGCCTGAAGCACCGCCTTGACATCACCGACTATCGGCACATCAACACGCACGTTCTTGCCAATCTCAGCCGGGTCCAAATCAATGTGGACAATACGGGCATGAGGAGCAAAGGCACTTACCTTACCTGTAATCCGGTCGTCAAATCTCATGCCGATAGCAATAAGCAGGTCCGTATTTTCAAGGGCTTTATTGGCGTAGCCAGAACCGTGCATACCGGCCATGCCATAGCTGAGCACGTGGTTCTCAGGAAAGCTACCTACGCCTAATAAAGTAGTAATGACCGGTATTTGCCCTGTCTCCGCAAACTGCTTCAGTTCGGCACTGGCTCTGGAGATGATGACGCCTCTGCCAGCGACAATAAGGGGTCGTTGCGCTTCATTTATCAGCCTGGCGGCGCTCTTAATCTGCATCGGGTGCCCCTTGGTGGGTATCTTATAGCCAGGCAGGTTTAACTTACCGGGATGGTGAAGTTCGGCCTGCTCTTCCTGAACGTCTTTCGGCAGGTCAATAAGCACCGGTCCGGGACGGCCGGTCCTGGCCAAGTAAAAGGCCTCTTTAACTATTCCGGACAGCGAACCGGCTTCCATGGCAACGTAGCTGTGCTTGGTAATGGGCAGCGTAATACCGGTAATATCTATCTCCTGGAAGGCATCCTTGCCAATGAAAGGCCTGGCAACCTGTCCGGTTAAAGCCACTATCGGTGACGAATCAAGATAGGCATTGGCAATCCCGGTTACCAGATTGGTAGCGCCCGGCCCGGAGGTGGCCATGCACACGCCCACCTTACCCGTAGCCCGGGCGTAGCCATCGGCGGCATGGGCAGCGCCCTGCTCGTGGCGTACCAGGATGTGCCGAATCTGGGGGTATTGGGGCAGGGTATCATAAAACGGCAAAAGGACGCCTCCGGGAAAGCCGAACATCACATCGACTCCCTCTTCTATCAGACTCTCGCATAAAATCTGGGCACCAGTCTTCTTCATAACAACCCCACTCTCCCTTTCAAAATCTCCTTTACACTCACATTCTGGATTTTCCACCAAATATTTAGTTTTTCGGCGACTTTCTACTTTAGAAACACCGCCCCGGTACTGGCTGAAGATACCTTCTCTATGTAGCGTCGAAGATAACCCGTTTTTATCCTTGGTTCAAAATCAGCCATCTGCCCCAGACGGTCAGCTATTTCTTTGTCAGTAAGCTCTAAGTCAAGCCGGCAATTAGGAATATCAATACTGATGATATCTCCTTCCATCACGGCCGCGATTGGCCCTTTAGCCGCCGCTTCCGGAGAGATGTGCCCTATAGATGCGCCATGCGTAGCACCGGAGAACCTGCCGTCGGTAATCAGGGCAACCTCCCTGTCCATACCGATGCCACTCAGCAGCGAAGTGGGCGTCAAC
>JAUWYU010000158.1 GCA_030615655.1 Dehalococcoidia bacterium | reverse complement strand
ACCACCCGACTCAGCGTAGGTCAGCTTTTCCTCGGTAAATTTTTCGCCAGTGTATCACGCGGCTTTGTGCAGACACTAATACTTTTCGGCCTGTCTTACGCCGTGTTTCAAATTTTTACGCCACTTTCCTTTTTAGCGTCTCTGGTTATTGCCCTTATCTTCACGGGGACTGCCAGCGCTGTGGGGCTGATAATAGCCTCTATCGCCCGCAGCGAAGACGGAGCTACCTGGATTGCGGTTGTATTTTCGGTAATTACGTTCATGATTGGCGGCACTTTCTTTGAAATTGCGGAAGGTACCACTCTTTATACCATCAGTCGGTTTTCTATTAATTCCTATGCCAATGATGCATTCCATGTAATTTTAGTCGAGGGAGGTTCTCTCGCTGAAGTCGGGTTTGAACTAGGCATACTGGCCGGCGTCATGGTAGTGGGGCTTCTGGTTAGCCGACTTATATTCAGGGTTGTGCCCGGGGGGAAATAAGAAACAATGAAGCAGCTCAGCTATATCTGGTTTATTGCCCTGAAAGATTTGAAAATCTTCACCAAGGACCGCGCTGCGGTATTCTTCTTCATCATTTTCCCATTTATGTTTATTGTCCTGTTTAATTCCCTCAATGTTGGTGAAGCTGAGGATGTGCGGCTGGAACTTCATGTGGTCACCCAGGAGGCAGAGGGTGGCCTGAGCCACCAGATTATCGGCGCCATGGAAACCACGGATGAATCTCAGCTCGGGCCTGGTGAACCGATAATAGTCTGGGACAAGGACTATGATGAAGCGCGCCGGGCGGTTGAAGATGGAGAGTTGACTGGCTTTATCGCCTTTCCGGCCGATTTTACCGAAGAAATAGAGGCGGGCGACACTCAGCTCGAGGTGGTGGCCGATGCCGGCGCCGTCAATGACAAGGCCGCCCTGAATGGATTTGCCAGTGCTATCGCTTCTCAGGTCGGTACAAACCAGGTAATCATCGGTGCCAGTATTGCGCTTCTTATCGAGGGTGGTTTTGATACGGAAAACATTAACCAGGCTGTTGAACAAATGATGGCGGATATTTTCGCGGGGCAGGGTGCTGCCGGGGCTGAGGCGTCTTACATAGGGTTCAATATAGAGAAGGTGGGGGAGATGGAGGAGGAAAATCCGGCAAACTATGTCATTTCCGGCTATCTGGTGATGTTTGTCTTCATGGCCGCAGCGGTGACGGCCGAGAACATCGTGCGCGAGCGGCAGAACAATACCCTGGAACGGTTGCTGGCAAGCTCGGTAAAGAGGGAGTCAATCCTGGGGGGTGTCTTTACCGGCACGGCCATCAGGGGCTTGATTCAGATAATCGTATTCTGGGTAGTAGGTATTCTGGCATTTAATATCGACCTGGGGTTGTCTCCGGCGGCGGTTATCATTCTCTCCGTCCTGATGGTGATTATGTCCTCAGCCTTCGCCGTAATGCTGGCAACGCTGGCCAGGACGCAACGCAGTGCTGGTTCGCTGGCCGTAGTTACGGCACTGGTGCTGGCACCGCTCGGCGGTTGCTGGTGGCCTCTCTTTATCTTGCCTAAGTGGCTGCAGAACCTGGCTAAGATTAGTCCTCACGCATGGGCAAACACCGGATTTAATAAGTTAATGCTCTTTGGTGCCGAGTTCGGTGCCGTGGTTCCGGAGATGCTGGCGCTTATCGGCTTTGCCGTGGTATTCGGCCTGATAGCCATCTGGCGGTTCCGCACCAGCGCTGCTTGAAGAAGCCGTTTGAAATTCATACTTCGCTAAAGAGTCTGAAAATGGGGGGATAACGTATGACCATCAAGATGCCTCTCCAGGAGGCCAGAAGCAAAGCTCTGGAATATTTACACACGGGCTACCACTGAGGGCCGTCCGTCCTGCAAGTTATGTGGGAAGCGTATGGAATGAAAAATGAGGACTTTATCTGGGCCGGCACAACTTTTCGGGGTGGAATTAGCGGACAGCAACAGGCGACCTGTGGCGCTGTGTCTGCCTCGGCGGTGTGCCTGGGTCTGAGGCACCGCTGTTCGCTGGCTGATAAGGAAAAGGCCGAGCAGGCACGAAACGCTGCCAACGAAGATGCCGGTGAACTGGTCAGGAGCTTCATACAGAAGTTCGGTGCACTTACCTGCTTCGAGCTTCTCGGGTTCAACTTTTCGGACGAGGGGGCAGTGAAGCAGGCAATAGAGTCGGGAGTCTTTGAACAGAAGTGTAACAACTATGTTCAGTTTGTTATTGAGAAGCTCTACGAACTGGATGATAAGCGAAGCGTTACTGAGTGAATATTAAGGCACAGGATTCCTATTTAGGTTTTAATCTATTGAAGTATTACCTGCCAGCATCTGATATCTAACTCAGTGCCACTCCATACTCCAGCTCTAATGGTGACTACCACTTCCTCGGGGGCATCTTTAGCCTCGGCAGTAATGGAATAGGGAATTTCCTCACTAACCCAGACGGTGCCTATATCCTGACTCTGTGCTTCCACAAAACCGTGACCCTCAACTCCTTCTATACCCGGCGGACCGCTGAGTATAAAGAGATGGTACTCTGTCTCGCCTCCATCGATGGAAGGATGAGGCGTATCATTATCCCACACAAGAGTTATGCCGGTGGTGGGAGAGCCACTAACAGAGGGGTCGTTATCTAGGGGTTGCGTTACGTTACTGCTTGTTGAACCAGAGACATAATCTACACCTGAAGGGAAATCAACCAGAATCTTGACTATTTTCATAGTCTTGGTATGATTGTTGGTTAATGACATAGTGTAATAATAGAAGCCGTTATCGTAAGTAACCGTTTGGTTGACTGAGAGCCAATCTGAATGGTCTCCGGGACTACCCACTGGTTCACTAGCTATGGTGTCAACTGCATCAATGGTAATATCAACCGACAGTCCATTTATATCGGTAATTTGGTATGAATATGGGAATTCAGTAGGAGTATCGTTTTTTATCTTCCACAGGGCGTCTTCAACTCCGACATCGGCAGCAAGTATTCCCTTAAACTCCTCTTCAGCCATTGTTCCGACTTTAAGATTAGTGGATACATAGTTCATTGAAGGCACAATCAGCAGGCTGCCGACGGCAAACATGGCTATTACGGCCGGTAAAGCGACTCCGTCTTGCCGTTTTATTAAATTAACAAATTTGTCTATTAGTGCCTTCATCATGCTACCAGCCGAGCCTTTTCACAACTCTATATTCTTGTGTCGAGCTTTTCTGCCCAGAGCGGGCTTCAAGGTTCAGAACCCATGTATCATCTTGCTGGGACAGGTTGGCTGAATAAATACTACTGGCTATCAATGCTGCGATAGTTTCAACAACGGCACCATCTTTATCACGCTTCACCTGATTCCTTTTAATTTGCTTTAATGAATCAATGTCATCAAGCCATATATAGCGGATATCAAAGGTATCGCCGCTTTCCCAGTCTTTCCAGTAGATGGTGATAAATTCATCATCCCCGGTCTCAGGGTCATCACCGGGCGTAATATTCTCAGCCGTTAGCGCGTCCCGGCTGAACCAACGTCCCAGATTATGTGCCTGCCGAATTGTTTTTACGTGGTCTTCATTGCGCTCGGTACCCCTGATAATCTGCAAGGCTGTCATTCCGGCACCGGCGGCAA
>JAUWYU010000031.1 GCA_030615655.1 Dehalococcoidia bacterium | reverse complement strand
GGTCTTTTGATTATCAACGTTGTCCATTTTTTCTTTGTGATAGGGAAATTTGAAGGATATCACTATTGTATCATCCTCAAAGGATAAAGGCTTGGCGCTCCGGAGCAGAGCAGCGGCCGGGGTCTTGCCCATACCGTCCGGTGCCTCATTGATAATTTTGCTCCAGTTCAGGCGGAGCCGTTCAATTTCACCGCCGGTTTCCAGAGGGCTGCTCTCGGCACTTTCGGTGGCTGATGGCATTGGTTCTTCGGTGCTGGCTGGTTCTGGTTCTATTGTGCTGGCTGGTTCGGATACTGCTGGTTCTGGTTCTATTGTGCTGGCTGGTTCGGATACTGCCGGCTCCGGTTCCGGGGTTTTGGTCGCTTCCGTTTGAACAGCTGGTTGTTCGGGGGGAGGTGTTGTGACTTTGGGAGCCGCCTTCTTTGCCTCTGGCTCGGGTTCAGCCTGGCGGGCAGGTTCCTCTTTCTCTGTTGCCATGGGCAGGGTGCAGTCGACCAGGGCTAATTCCAGGGGCAGGGTAGAATAGTTATCAAGACCAAGTTCAAGCTGACCGAAAAGCTTGACGGCTTTGAGTATCTGGGTCAGGGAGGTCCCGGCGGCTAGCTCCTTGAGTTCATTGATATCCTCGGCGGTGAGCTCGATAGACTCGTCAGAGCCGGTCTTTATGAGAAGCAGAACTCTCAGATACTCCACCAGTTCGCGATTGAACTGGCGCAGGTCGAGTCCGTCGCTGTTGACACTATTTATGGTGGTGATTCCGGCAGCAATGTCATTGTTGACAATATGTTTTATCAGCTCTTTAGCGCGCCAGTCACCGGAGATACCCAGGAGAGTCTGGACCTGCGGCAACTCAATCTTATTGCCGTGATAGGTGGTCAGCTGTTGCAGTAGATTTTCGGCGTCGCGCAGGCTGCCGGTCGCGGCCCTGGCGATAAGCCTTAATGCCTCCGGCTCAATATTAATGCCTTCGCTTTCGCAGATATGGGACAGCTTGGCTACCACGTCTGCCTGGGGGAGGCGACGAAAGTCGAAGCGCTGGCATCGTGATAGAATGGTCGGTATGATTTTATGGGTCTCGGTAGTTGCCAGGATAAAGATAATATGCGGGGGCGGCTCTTCCAGGGTTTTCAGGAGGGCATTGGATGCCTCTTTGGTGAGCATGTGGACTTCATCTATGATATAGACTTTATAGCGCGCCTGGTTGGGGGCATAGTTTACCTTCTCCCGGAGGTCCCTAATTTCGTCAATACCGCGGTTGCTGGCGGCATCAACTTCAATGACATCCAGGGCTCTACCCTCGGTTATGGCCTGGCACATGGAACATGAATTGCACGGTTCGCCCTTGCCGTTGGTAAGGCAGTTGACTGCCTTAGCCAGAGCACGTGCGGTACTGGTCTTACCGTTGCCCCGGGGACCACAGAAAAGGTAGGCGTGAGATATGCGCTCATTGGTCAGGGCGTTGAGCAGGGTCTGGGTGACATGTCCCTGCCCGACGACTTCGGCTAAAGTTTGAGGGCGCCACTTGCGATAAAAGACCTGGAAATTCATTTTATATCGTCTTTATTATACCCTAAATTGTGCAGTTTCCCAAGAATTTTTTAGGGGTCTGTTCTGGTTTTTGCCGGGCTGGTATTCTGCCACCACCTCCCCCACCGGGGCTGAATGGGGTGGGGATAGATAACAGGGGGGGAAATAGAGAAAGAGGGGCGCCCCAGCCCCTCTTAAGCTCCTCCTGTGATTCTGTTTCTTTAAATTACAGCAGTGAAGGTATATCCTTGGATACGTCTTCCAGGGCTTTGAGCCTGTCGTCGGTTTCTTCCTGTCTCTTCTTGAACTCGGGGATAAGGTCGGTTGACCTGAGATAGTAATCCCTTATCTTCTCCACGTCGCTGAGTTCCGAGAGGAGTATGGTTACATCTATTATGCCTCTCTCTCTGGGGTAATCACCGTTCCTGATAATAGCCTCAGGGGCGATATCTCTCATGTAGTCGCCGATTTCCTTAACCATGTCCATGTTCATTTCCTTGGCCGGACCGGAGACCAGGTACATAGCCCGCCTTGAGTCGGCAGGATTGCACTTAAGTGATAACTCACTTATAGCTTCATCCATGGCCTGAATCCCTTTCTGGATTTCGGTGCCCTTCTTCCTGAAATCGCTTCTCCATTCATGGGGCCACTTGAATAACGGTGCTTCTGCCTTGCCATAGCCTATTATGGTCCATCCTACCAGGGTCTGTATAATATCACCGGCGTCAATCAGCTTGGCACCGATGTATTTGGACTTTTTCTCTTCGCCGGCGCAGAGCAGGTTATAAAACGGCTCGGTTATCATGGCGTTTATTTTGGACAGGTTGCTCTGAATGGATGAGTCTTTCCTGACATACCTCTGGTTGTCAACGAGGAAGACGGCGTCGGCCACCGAGTAGCAGGACTTGATACATGTGGCTACATTAAATACAGTTCTCTCCTCGGTTGATTCTTCGTGTTCAAAGGGAAGGACAATCAGGTTGTATATCGGTTTATCTATATAGCGTTCTTTCAGGAACTGGGTTATTATAGGGATGGCTCCGGAGCCGGTACCACCTGCGGAGCCGGCGATAAGCAAGAAGGCGTCCGTTTCGAAGAACCTCTTCGTGGTCCTGATGGCATCAACGATTTTGTCGGCGTCTTCTTTGGCTATCTCGGCCCCCAGCTCGTTGATTTTGCCCACGCCGTGGCCGCCGGTCTTGCGGCCGCCGATGAGTATCCTATGGCGGTGGTCTTTTTTTATGTGTGATAACCCGCTTAAATCGGCAGCATCGGTATTAACGGCAAAACAGCCGGTAATTATGGTCATTCCACGCCGGTTATGGGCTCTACTGTTAAGCCGGGAGAATTCATCAGCAATTCTGCCACCACATTGCCCTAAGCCAACAACCACTAGTTTCATGTTGCACCTCAACGATTATAGAGTTATGCTATTTTTAGCACAATGGCATGAGAATGTCAATTTTTATTTTCAGAAATTTGGACTATATAGCTAGTACTTGAAATACGTTACTTAATAGCTATTTCGTTAAAAATCGCTTTGCGTATTGAAAAAGTAGAGAGTCTATAATAGAATATTCTATACCGGGTATAAAGGCCAGAGTATTATTAAGAGGGTTAGCGAATGTCTCCTGAGTTAATAGAGGATAAAGAAGATAATATCGGGGACTTTGAAAAGGCAGTCGCCAAAGCGGAGCAGCTGAGCAAGGCAGCCAAGGAGGCGGCCGAGGTATCAACGAAGACGGCTCTGGAGGCGGCGCGTCGGGCGGAGCAGATTGGTAAGGAGGCCAGGGAAGCGGCCGAGGCAGCGGCAAAGGTGGCCCAGGAAGCCGTAAGCCGGGCTGAGAAGGTAAGCCGGGAGGCCAGGGAAGCTGCCGAGGAGTCAATAAGGGCGGCTAATGAAGCGATAAGCCAGGCGGAAGGGGTGGCCAGGAGGCCAAAAGAAACCACGCAGTCGATGGCGAAAGCATTTGAAGATGCGATAGGCCGGGCTGAGAAGATAAGCGAAGAGGCTATGCAGGCAGCTGAATCGGCACTGATGTCGTCTCAGGATGGACTGAGCCGGGTTGATGAGATGGGCCGTGAGGCCAAGAAAGCGGCGGAGTCGGCGAAAGAAGCATCCCAGGAGGCGGTAAACAGGGCTGAGGAATCAGTGAAGATAGCCAAGGAAGCAGCGGAGGAATCAACCAGGGCTGCCAAGGATGCGACCAATCGGGTTGAGAGGATAGTCAGAGGGACCAGGGATGCGGCTGAGGCAACCAATAAGGCCGCCAAGGAAACGGTAAGTCGGGCTGAAAAAATAAGCAAATCGACCAGAGAAGCCGCTGAGGTCGCGGCCAGAGCTGCTGAGGAAGTGGCTGCCAGGGCAGAAACAACAAGCAAAGTAGCCAGGGAGGTTGCCGAGGCTTCACAAAGGGCGTCCCAGGAAACAATGAGGCGGGTTGAGGCGATAGGCAGAGAGGCCAGGCAGGCTGGTGAGGCTTCGCAGAGGACGGCTCAGGAGACAGTGCGAAAAGCTGAGGAAATAGGCAAGGAGGCCCAGTCGGCAACAGAGGCAGCTATAAAGTTAGCTAAAGAGGCCTCGGAGGCATCAGTCAAGGCATCGCAGGTAGCGATAGACAGAGCTGAGGAGCTGAGTAAGGCAGCCGGAGATACGGCCGAGGCATCATCAAAGGAGTTTCGGGAAGCGGTAGCCAAGGCTGAGGAGATTAGCCGGGAAACCAAGGAGGCAGCCGAAAAATCAGTAAGTGAGATCCAGGAGGCGATAGTCCGGGTGGAGGATGAAGGTAGGAAGGCTAAAGAGGAGGCTGAGGCATCGGCTAAAGCTGCTCAAGAGGCGTCAGAAGCGACAATGGTGACATTGCGGGAAGTAATAGCCAAATCCGAGGATATAGGTCAGGAAGCCAGGGATGGAGCTGAGGCATCATCGAGCGAGTTCCGGGAAGCTATCGCCCGAATGGAGGAAATGAGCCGAGAAGCTAAAGCTACTGTCGAGGAATCAGAAAAGGCGGCTCAGGAAGCCATTGAATCCTCAAAGGGGGCATCCGAGGAGGCGGTGGCTAAAGCCGAGGAAATAAGCAGGTCGGCCATGGAGACAGCCGAAGAGTCAACAAGAACTGTCCAGGAAGCGATTGAAGCCGCAATAGCGGTTGCCAGAGAGACGGCCGAGGCATCAGAGAAAGAAATCCAGGCAGCAATAGCCCGGGCTGAGGAGATAAGCCGGGAAACCAAAGAGGCGGTTGAAACATCGGCAAAAGCGGCTAAGGATGTAACGGAGGCATTGATAAAATCCGCCAGAGAATCGGCGGCGAGAACGGTGAAAGCAGTTAAGGAAGCAACGGAGGCATCAGCCAGGGTAGCCAGAGAAGCGGCTGGAGTATCAATATCTGCGTTCAGAGAAGCCATAAGTCGAGCCGAAGCAACCGGTCAGGTTGCCAGGGACAAGGCTGAGGCATCGCTGAAGGCATATGAGGCAACCCTGGGTGGAGCCGGGATGACAGAGGAAGTGGCGGAAGCTGGAACCTCAGAAGAAGCCCCGAGTGAGGCAGTCAGCGGTGAGGAGGAGGGTGAGGCAGCTTATGAGGTTACGGAGGCGGCGCTAAATACCCTGGGCGAAGCCGTAATCAAGCTGAGTGAAAGCAGCACGGGGGCAAAGAGCGGCGATAAGGAGGTGGGGGGCAAGATGGAAGCGCGTCTGGAATCCCTGGCCAGAATGTATGAGGCGAAGAGGGTCCAGAAAGCCAAGAAAGAGACTGATACAGAAGATACTGACAAGGAAGAGGAGTAGCTGGTTAACCGGTTGATGGCTGGCCGGGGTGTTCGTGAAATAAAGTTGAAAGGTTACTAAAGTACCTGTGTAAAAAGCGGGAAGACTGCTTGACTTTTTATCAGGTGAGCAATATACTTGGCACTGAGTAGTAGCAGAGTAGCTTCTACCTTGTAATCTAGTGAGAAAAAAGCTGGTAAGCTAATAAGACAAATTGAAGGAGGTGTCTGGTGACTAACCAGAAAGAGCGAACCAAAAAGTCCTCTGGTGAAGTAGAGTTGCAGGCTGAGACTCCGACCGGGGAGAGTTCGGCAGTGGTTGAGGAAACTCCGGCGGTGGTTGAAGAGCGACCGAAGAGCCCTCTTGATGAGGTTATGAGCCAAGCCGAGAGAGCCTATGCTGCCTATATGGACGCCGAGCGTCAGGTTGCCAAGGCTTACCATGAGAATGAAACGCAGGTGGCTAAAGCTTACAGGCGGGCGGAACAGCAGGCGAGCCGAGCTTTCGATGCAACCACGGCACAAGCTCTGAAAGACCGTGAGGAAGCGATAGCTAAAGTCTTAAAAACTCGTGGGGAAGCTTTACGGCGAGCCGAGGAAGCCTGTAACAATGCCGAAGAGGCAGCCAGAGCAGCTTACGAGGCGGCTGTAGCTCAGGCTACAAGAACCCGTGAAAATAGTATAGAAAAAGCCTGGAAAGTACGCGACGAGACTATCGAACAGGCTTGGCAAATCTATTCCAAGATAGCCAGGTAGGCGTGAGAGGCGGGCAATTTTTTCGGGGCTGCCGTCCCCTCATGGGGTGCTGGTCCAATCTGATAATGGTAATTTTCAGGATGGGACTCAAAGAGTTGAGTCTTTCGTTGTCGCTCGGTTTTCTCAAAAGTAGTGGCCAGACTGTCTGAACAATTTATCTGACTATAGCAGCGAGGGTATGTCTTTTATCGTGATGTCAATCCCTCGCTGTGTGCTTATCTGGCCTTCCTGGCGCTTCTTGAGTTCGGCGATGATGTTGATCGCTTTGGTGAAGTAGTGCCTGACCTTTTCAATATCGCCCATCTCCGAAAGCATGATGGTAACGTCCAAGCCGCCTTTTTCCCTGGGGTAGTCACCGCTTCTTATTATGGCTTCCGGGGCCATATTCTTTATATAGGTTCCGAGCTCTTTAATCAGGTCAACGTTGATTTCTCTGGCGGGGGCGGAAACGAGGTAGAGGGCCCTCTTTGAATCCAGCGGGTTGCACTTTATTGACAGTCCGCTGATGGCTTCATCCAGTGCATGGATTCCCTTCTGGGTTTCCGATGCTTTATTCCTGAAGTCGCGCCCGCCTTCAAATAAAGACTTCAGGAGGGAGGCCCGCGAGCGACCGTAACCCAGGGTTGTCCATCCTACCAGTGTCTGTATGATATCGCCGGCATCAAGCATCTTGGCCCCGATATATCTGGATTTTTTCTCTTCACCGGCACAGAGCAGGTTAAAGAACGGATGCACAATCATGGCGTTTATCTTGGCCAGGTTATGGCTAATTGATGAATCTTTCATGGTGTACCTCTGGTTGTCAACGAGAAATATGGCGTCAGCAACCAGATAGCTGGATTTGAGACAGGTAGCCACATTATAGACGGTCCTGTCTTCCGTCATCTCTTCATGTTCAAAAGGAAGGATAATAAGGTTGTAAATGGGCTTGTCTACGTAGCGTTCCTTTATCTGCTGCGTCATTACGGATATCGCCCCGGAACCGGTGCCGCCGGCAGCTCCCGCCACCATCAGGAAGGCGTCTGTTTCCGCGAAATATTTCGAGTTCCTTATCGTCTCAATGACCTTGTCTGAATCTTCCCTGGCTATCTCAGCGCCAAGCTCGTTGATTTTACCGACGCCGTGGCCGCCGGTTTTACGGCTGCCAATGAGGATTCGGTGCTCGTAGCCGGACTTTATGGTGTGGAGTCCGCTCAGGTCAGCAATATCGGTATTAACGGCATAAGCGCCGGTAATGATATTGAGGCTGCGTAGACTGCGTGCTCTGGCGTTGAGGCGGGCGAATTCATCGGCGATTCTGCCACCGCACTGTCCGAAGCCAACAACGACTAATTTCATATCTCACCTTTTTGACAGGTCGCTTTACTATTTTACGCAATTCCGCAATAAGTTGTCAATCAGTACTTAAGTACGCTACTGTACAGGCTATATAAAATAGATAAAAAGTAACCCCGGGGCGACAGGTCTGATGGTTTTATCCAACACTACCGGGGATTCCTTTCTACAGTCCCTTTGAGGCGAGATATACGCAAAGGTCGCCGAGGCGGCAGCTGTAACCCCATTCATTGTCGTACCAGGCCAGTATCTTGACCATGTTGCCGCCGATGACCATGGTGCCGGGACCGTCGATGATGGAGCTGTGGGGATTGCCCTTGAAGTCCATGCTGACCAGTTCCTCCTCGCAGTACTCCAGGATACCTTTCAGGGGCCCGCTGGCGGCTTTCTTAAACGCCTGGTTGACCTGCTCCACGGTGGCCTCTTTTTCCAGGGTGCAAACAAAGTCGATGACGGAGACGGTGGGCGTCGGCACGCGGAAGGCCAGGCCGTCAATTTTACCCTCCGTACCTTCGACCAGGCGGCCTACCAGTTTGGCGGCACCGGTGGTGGTTGGTATCATGTTCAGGCCGGCGGCCCTGGCCCGGCGTATGTCATCATGGACGATATCCAGTACCACCTGGTCGTTGGTATAAGAGTGGATGGTGGTCATCAGTCCCTTACTCACGCCGAAGTTATCGTGCAGCACCTTGACCGGCGGGGCGATGCCGTTGGTGGTGCAGGAGGCGTTGGAGATAACGTGATGATTTTTGGGGTCGTAGGTGTTCTCGTTAACACCAAGGACGATGGTGGCGTCCTCATTCTTGGCCGGGGCGGAGATTATCACTTTTTTAGCACCGCCCTGGCGGTGGGCTACCGCCCTGGTGGCGTCCGTGAACAGGCCGGTGGACTCGATGACGATATCGACGCCGTATTCCTTCCAGGGAATGGCGACGGGGTCACGCTCCTGGATTACTTTAATCTCCTGTCCGTCGACGATGATAGCGCCGTCTTTAGCGACCACATCGCCGGGAAAGCGACCGTAGACGCTGTCCCATTTCAGCAGGTGGGCATTGGTTTTGGTCTTGGCCAGGTCATTGACGGCCACCACTTCCAGTTCATCCTTATGGTACTGTTTCATAGCCCTGAGGGTGAGTCTGCCGATGCGACCGAAGCCATTGATGCCTATTCTGGTTTTCATCTTCTACCTCCTGAGTGAAATATTTTCATTTTCCGAGAGCCTGTTTACTATAGTTTAAACGCTGCCGGCTCCTCAGCAGCATATCAAGGAAAGCCTCAATCCGTGTCCTGACATGGTTGTTAAGGGAGAAGTCATCGTTACCTTCCAGCGTCAGCATGGGCAGGTCAATGGCATCACGGAAGACAATGTCGCCGATACCGCGGTAACAGAATGCCTGCACGTAGTGGATGACCCCGTCTACCTGCCGGCGGCGGAGCTCGGTTTTTATATCCTTGAGGCGGTCGTGGATAGAGTAGGGGTAGGTATAGTGGGAATACTGCTCGGCCAGCGATGCCCCGGGCACAGGCAGGGCGAACTGGCGCTGAACCTCGTTAAAGACCACCCTGGCGCCGCAGCGCTCAAGATAAGGGTAAAGTTCCCGGGCATAGACCGAGGGCACACCGAGATACGCCAGTCTGATTTGCCCGGCGGGGTAGGCCTGGCGCCGGGAGCAGACCTCCAATGAATCCTGTAACTCCCGGTAGTATTTATGAAAGTCCTGGTTAAAATCAGAGGTGGAGACGAGCCACAGGTGGTTCTCCCAGCCGCTGACAATATTTTGTTTCCAGGTGAGCTTGTCCAGCCTCAGGGCGAGGTCACGCACGGGCTGAAGCTCCTCCCTGACCCTGCCGGCGGCTTCCAGCGTGGTGCCCAGCGTTGCCGCTAATTTCAGCAGGGCGTACTGCATCTGCTGCGGGTCGGACTGGTCGGGGTAAGCAAAGGTCAGGGTGTTCCGCCCCTTGAGTTTCAGGACTTCCATGAGCATGATAGTGTTGGAGCAGTCGCCGCCGATGACGCCGAGGATATTATCGATGCCGTAGTCCAGGCAGACGCCGTAGATGCCCTTTATCCAGCTACAGCAGTTCAGGGGAAAGCCGGCTCTCTCGGCAATATTGACGAGTCTACCCGGATTGGGGTCGGTAACGAGGACATTGTTCAGGTCAACCGGCTGATAGTCGGCGGCCATCAGCACTTCTATGGGGACGGTGGTGGTGATGCCGATTTTTTCCATCTGGACATATTATATCAGGTTTGCCGGTAATATATAACGCTGTCTTGGGACAGCTTTTTTACCTGACTGTTGGCCACCATCAGCTCGAGGTGGGCCAGAGTTTCGAAGATGGCCATCCTTTTGTGGAAGTTGGGCAAGTCCTGCCAGCTGGCATTAACTCCCCAGGTTACATCCATGGCTATATCATAAGCCGTTTTGGGCTCGTCCTTCACCATCGCCAGAATCTCCCGGTTCCTCTGCTCGTGGTGCCGGATAATCTCGTCGATTCTCGGTGTGAGGCGGGTAAAGGGTTTTTCGTGGCCGGGAAGAATAAGCTCGGTGTCCAGCTGTTTCATGTCGTTGAGCGAATTGATATAACTGCCCAGAGGGTTTTCGACGGATTGAGGGTGCAGGCTGATATTTGGCGTGATGGTCGGCAGGACATGGTCTCCCGCGATAAGTATTTTTTCCTCTTGTTCATAAAGGCAGATATGGCCGGATGAATGCCCCGGCGTCCAGATGACCTGAAAGTTGAATAGCCCGGTAGTAATGGTTTCTCCGCCGTGCAGGGTTATGTCAGGGTAAGCGGGTACAATAAACCGTTCCAGCCCTACGGTGGCGTCTCTCATACCGACCATCTCGTCATGGGGTAAACCGTTAGTGACGAGCCAGCGGTCTGTCTGCTTGAGCAGTTCGTCCATAGTGACATACCTGGGTGCAATGAGTCCCTTTTCAATGTCATGCATGGTTATACTGGCGCCGGACAGTTTTTTTATCCGGCCGGCCATGCCGTAATGGTCGGGATGGACATGTGTAACCAGTATCTGAGAGATTTCTTTAATATCAGCCCCGATTTCAGCCAGATTTTTTTGCAGGGTATCGAAAGACTCGCTAGTGTTCCAGCCGGAATCGACAAGGAGATAGCCGCTCTCTCCCTGAATGAGGTAGATATTGACGTGCGCCAGCGACGACTCATCCATGGGTATCGGCATTTTTATCCAGTGGATTCCGGGAAAAACTTCGGTCATTTTTTCTCTTTTCTATTAGTTTTGTAGAGCAATCTCAATGACCTGCCTGCATTAACGCGCGTCTAGATATTTTATCCAGCAGTTACAGGTAAATATCTTCTTGAAACCCATTGACAGATAAAATGGTAGGACATTACCGACATAGGCTACTGTAGCGCCTAATTCTCCGCACCTGCGGACTCCTTCCAGCACAGCGGCTTTGCCGAGTCCCATGCGGCGGTAATCCGGGTCGGTAGCCACAGGTTCGACGTAGGCAAACCTGTTCGTTGCCTCAAACCAGGTCCCTGCGTAGGCAACATAATTACCATCGGGCGCTACGATGATGATGTTCAGGTCTTTCCGAAAATTCGGCACTGATTGCTGCTTTTTACGTCCTTCGAAGTCAATCTCAGGAGGCTCGTCCCCATGATTGAATCCCCGCCATAAAGCGCGGTCTATCTTAGCCAGGTCATTATCTTCCGCAAGACTCTTTAAAAGAAACCCGTCCGGCAGGGGGATGACAGGACTGAAAGGTTGCGTCATTTTCAGTTGAGACATCAGACGGGCAAGGGTATCATCTTTTTCGTAACCGCGTGACTTCACCAGAGCTTCGAATTCTTTGTCGAAGTCGTTGATAAAGGCTTTTATATACTTTTGCCCGTTCTCCGTTTCTCCGTAAAGATACTTTTCAGCATGCTCAAGCATCTCCGGTTTCAAATGAGTATATCGGGGGTGGATTTCAAAAAAGGCTTCACCCAATTTATGTTCATAGTGAACTACCCCTACAATCCTGCCGGAATCTTCCCAGACGCCTATCTTGTCGAGTGATTTTTCATCAAGCCAGGGGTGACCGTGCATGTATTCCCAGGCAGGTTCAGGGAAGTTGCCATCTCTGTTATCAGGCTGGTAGTTCTCAATAAGGAACTCTCCGACGGCTGTGAAGTCTTTTAATATATCGTATTTCCGGAGTTTTATACTCATATCGTGATGTCTTTCACTATATCTAATTAATTCCGCTAAACTTTCAGATTGTAAAAAGCCTGCATACCAGCGTAAACGGCTCTGTCTTTCAACTCGTCTTCAATGCGCAGGAGGCGATTGTATTTGGCAGTGCGCTCCGAGCGGCAGGG
>JAUWYU010000029.1 GCA_030615655.1 Dehalococcoidia bacterium | reverse complement strand
TAGGACAAGGAGGCAAATAACATGGCTAAAGATTTGGTAAAGACCTTAGCTGACTTGAAGGAGGAAGAGGTACTGGCGATTGTCCAGGAGAAACTGAATGCGGGTGCCGACCCCCTCGGTATCCTCGACGATGCCGGTCGTGCCATGGAAATCGTGGGCAAACGTTTCTCCAACAGCGAATATTTTATCCCCGACCTGGTATATTCCGGCGAAATACTCAAGAGAATAAACGAAATGGTTAAGCCCAAGCTCACCAAGGAAGGGGGAGCCAAGACAGGAGGTAAGGTCATCATCGGCACCGTTGCCGGTGATATCCATGACATCGGCAAAGACATCGTCGTTTTCATGCTCGATGTCAGTGGCTTCGAGGTTTACGACCTCGGCGTCGATGTCCCGGCACAGAAGTTTGTCGATAAGATAAAAGAGAGCGGTGCCCCCGTCGTCGGCTTAAGCGGCTTTCTTACCCTGGCCTATGACGCCATGAAACAGACTATAGAGGCCATTACAGAAGCCGGGCTGAGAGACAACGTAAAGGTCATGATTGGCGGCGGCCAGATTACCGAGGAAGTAATGAAGTATACCGGCGCCGACGCCTATGGCAAAGATGCCATGGTCGGTGTAACCCTGGCTAAAAAATGGTCCGGTGTTTAGTGGGAATCCTCAATAGAGAATTTGAAGGAGGTTATTAAAAATGGCAAAGCAATGGGAAGAGATGTCATCGGATGAAAAGCAGGAAGCGCTGTTCCAGAAGTGGATTTCGCCGGAGGGCGCCAAGTATGCCAGCCCTCAGGCTGAGAAGGACTATAAAGCGAGGGCGACCCGAATAAAAGATGCCGTTCAGATGAAGAAATTGCCGGACAGGGTGCCGCTCTTTATACTCCCCAGTTTTTACCCCGCTACATATGCCGGAATAACCCCTAAAGAAGCCATGTATGACTACGATAAAAACAACATGGCGTTTAAAAAATTCACCGTGGACTTTAAGCCGGATGGGCACCTCGGCGCGGCCGTGCCGGGCCCGGGCAAGTTCTTAGACATTATGGATTACAAGCTGTACTCCTGGCCGGGCCACGGGGTTTCACCCGAGCATTCTTATCAGGCCAACGAAGGCGAATACATGACGGCGGACGAGTATGATGAACTGATTGATGACCCGTCAAATTTTTTCAATAAAACCTACCTGCCGCGCGTGTTCGGCGTAATGGAGCCCTTACAGCAGCTCCCCACCGTCACCGGTATACTCGAAATATACGGGGTCAGCTTTAACTTTATTCCTTACGGCCTGCCACCCGTTCAGGCCGCCTACAAGGCCCTCTTCGAGGCCGGTGAGGAAGTCCTCAAATATGCCGGTGCCATGGGCGCCTTCGGCGCCGAGATAATGGCGCTGGGATACCCCACTATTGTCGCCGGATTTACCAAGGCACCGTTTGATACGATTGGCGATACCCTCCGCGGCACCAGAGGCATCATGGTAGACATGTACCGCCAGCCTGATAAACTCCTTAAGGCCCTGGAAGCCCTGACGCCCATCATGATTAAGCTGGGGGTAGGCGCCGCCAAGGCGAGTGGAAATCCTTTCATATTCATACCCCTGCACAAAGGCGCCGACGGCTTCCTCCGCGAAGCGCAGTACAAGGAATTCTACTGGCCCACACTTAAAAGGGTTATGATGGGCTTAATTGATGAAGGAGTCGTACCATTTGTGGCGGCTGAGGGGGGTTATAACTCGCGTCTGGAGCTTGTCGCTGACCTGCCCAAGGGTAAGACCATGTGGATGCTCGATCAAATAGATGATATGGCCAAGGCCAAGAAAACACTCGGCCAGGTGGCCTGCATCGCCGGCAACGTACCTTCCGCCCTGTTGAGCCTGGGTACGCCGCAAGAAATGAAAGACTATGTCAAGAAACTCATCGATGACTGTGCTAAAGGCGGCGGTTACATCGTGAGCAACGGGTCTTTCTTCGATGAGGCAAAGCCGGAAAACGTCAGGGCTATGGTTGACGCCACCATGGAATACGGCGCGTATTAATAGACACTTATCGGTCTGTGACGATAATAGAGCCATAAATATCAGGCTGTGGACCGGGGCTACCCTGACGGCATGCCCTCGATACTGTCATGACCCTGAAGGAGGAAGACATGCCTGTAATCCGTGATATCCACCTGAGCCTGGAGAACAACGAAGTCCTGCGCCGGGAAGAATTCAGGGAATTTTCAGAAGTCAGACCCAAGATACAAAGCCTGATTCTTGAACTGATGGCCGGCGTCAAGGAGTCTCATCTCCTGGAACCGGCCATAGCTTATGAATTTTACCCGGTAACCGGGATGAGCCACAGCCAGGTATCACTGGAGGGCGATAAAGCGGTACACGGCTCATTATTGCCCTCAATCTTCCCCGAGGCGAAAGAGCTTGTGGCTCTCGTCTGCACCATCGGCCCCGGGCTGGAAAAACAGGTAACAGCCTACAGTAAAGGCGGCGAGGCTCTACGAGGGATGCTTCTTGATGGCATCGGGAGCGCCGCCGTGGACATGCTGAATCAAGAAGCCTGTAGACTTATCGCCGGCGAGGCCTCGTCGCGCGGTTATCAGGCTAGCAGTCCCGTCAACCCGGGTATGCCCGGTCTGCCTATTACCGAGCAGTGGAATTTGCTTGAACTGGCTAACACACGTGAAATCGGCGTGAGCCTGACCTCTTCAGGTGTCATGGTCCCCCGCAAGTCAACTTCCATGGTCATCGGCATAGGACCGCAGATGAAAACGTGGACACAGGCCGAAGTCTGCGCCCGCTGCAACCTCAGGGAAACCTGCCGCCATAGAATCGGCAATTAGAGAAGCCGCATCATCACCTGTAGCATTAAGCGAAACTAATAAGGGGGAGCTAATAGCACCCCCATTCCGGTTATCTATTATGGTCGGGGCGGCCGGATTCGAACCGGCGACCACCTGAACCCCATTCAGGTGCGCTACCAGGCTGCGCTACGCCCCGCCATGCCTGTTGGAAATTACTCGGATTAACCTAACTAATGATATGTTAGCTCAATCAGATTGTCAAACCTGTGTGGATTAATTACCGCGGCGGCGAGCTTTGGCTCATGCCCCCATTTGCCCTCTCTACCCCCATAATACTATAATTATCCCTGTGACCCTTATGTTTGCCTGGCAAGAAAATCCACGTATCGTTTATTAAATCTCTTTTAGCTACTTTCAGGAGGAGCATTTGCTTAGCTGTTACCGGATTCTTGATTTGACTGACGAGAAGGCTTTTATCTGCGGCAGGGCGCTCAGCGACTTCGGGGCGGAAGTTATCAAAATTGAAAAGCCCGGAGGCGACCCTGCCCGTCTCAAGGGGCCTTTCTATAAGGACATCGCCGACCCCGAGAAAAACCTGATCTGGTTCGCCTTCAACTCCAATAAGAAAGGCATAACCCTCGATATTGAAACCGCCCGGGGGCAGGAGATATTTAAAAAGCTGGTGAAGACGGCGGACGTTGTATTAGAATCATTTGCCCCCGGCTACCTGGACAGCCTGGGCCTGGGCTATGAAGACCTCAGCAAGATTAACCCCCGCATCATTGTGACGTCCATCACCGGCTTCGGACAGGAGGGACCGTACCGGGACTATAAAGACCCGGATATAGTAGTGCGGGCGCTGGGCGGCCTTATCTACACGGCCGGCTACGAAGACCGCCCCCCGCTGACCACCAGCTATGTCCACACGCATTGTCTCGGGGCCATGAGCGGCGCCGTCGGCACCATGATAGCCCTGAGTCACCGCGTTCATACCGGTAAAGGTCAGCACGTCGATGCCATCACCCAGCAGGCCCTCGATATCGTATGCTCGGCGGAAATCGAGGGACCTTATGCCCTGTTCGGAGAAATTCCCACGCGTCACGGGAGGGCACGGGCGGCGGTTACGCTCAAGGACGGCTCTGTCTTCTATAATCCGCTGCTGTGGCAGTGTAAAGACGGTTATATCGCCCTGAACCTCCTGTTAAATCCAGCCTCGGCAAAAAACAACCTCAGCATAATGCAGTACATCAAGAAAGACGGTATTGATATCGGCTCCTTTGAGCACTGGGAATGGGAGACGAAGAGCTGGGAGGATATGACTCTGGAGCAGGCCGAAGAACTTATGGATATACTGGGTAAATTCTTCATGAACCATACCAAGGACGAACTGCTGGTACTGGCAACCGAGAACCGCTTCCAGCTGGGGCCCTGCAACAATGCCGGCGACGTACTCAAGTATCCCCAGCTCCAGGCGAGGGGCTTCTGGAAAGAAATAGAACACCCCGAACTGGGCACCAGCCTCAAGTATCCGGGAGGCGCCGTGGTAACAACTCAGGGATACTGCGGTATACGGCACCGGGCGCCGCTTATCGGCGAGCATAACGACGAGATTTATCAAGAGCTGGTAATGTCCGGCGACGAATTAAAGGTTCTGAAAGAACAGGGGGTTATCTAGACGAGGAGGATTTTGTAAAAGTGGTCAAGAAACCTTTCGAAGGAGTAAAGGTAGTACAGCTCTGCTGGGCGGGGGTGGGCGTTTATATTCTTAACTACCTCAGTCATTACGGAGCGACGACGATAAGGGTAGAAACGGCAACCAGACCTGACCCGGTCAGGCTCTTTGCCCCCTATGCTCCCACTAACAAGGAAGGGGAGCCGGTCGGTCTGGAACGCAGTGCCTTCTTTTCCATCACCCACACGGCACCGGAGTACGGCATCAGCCTGAATTTCAAACAACCCGAGGCGATAGACATCTTCAAGAAACTGGTAGCCTGGGCTGACGTTGTCGGCGAAGGATTCCCGACCGGCGTCATGGACAAGCTGGGGCTGGACTATGAAGGATTGAAAGAAGTAAACCCGGAAATCATCATGATGCGCACCTGCGGTTACGGTCATACGGGTCCCATGGCCGACCAGCCCGGCTTCGGCAGCATCCTGACGGCGGTGACCATGATGGACACAATTGTCGGCTGGCCCGACCGGGCCCCCGTACCCCCTTCCACCTATTACACCGACCAGCTCTCGCCGATGTATGCCTCCCTGGCTATCATGGCGGCCCTCGACTACCGCCGCCGGACGGGCAAGGGACAATACATCGACCATGCCCAGATAGAGGCTGGTTTAAATTACATGACGCCGCTTATCCTCGATTATCAGGTAAACAGCCGGGAACTGGCTCTGAAAGGCAATAAAAGCGACCACGCCGCCCCTCACGGAGTCTACCCCTGCCAGGGTAACGATAGGTGGGTGGCCATTGCCGTGATGACCGATGATGAGTGGCAGAGCTTCATGCAGGTTATCGGCAGTCCGGACTGGGCCAGGGACTCCAGGTTCGCCACTGCGGCCGGCCGGGTTGAAAACAGCGACGAGCTTGACCGCATGGTAGAAGCCTGGACGATAAACCTCCCACCCGAGCAGGTAATGACCAGGTTGCAGGAGGCAGGCGTTGGCGCCGGAGTGGTCGCCGACGCCCGGGACCTGGACAAGGACCCGCAGCTTAATCACTATAATTTTTACCGGGAACTGGACCATCCTTACATGGGGAAACTGCGCTATTACCACCCCGACCCCGTGAAACTCTCCGCAGTTGAAACCGTGGTGCAGCGTCCTGTTCTGTTAGGCGAGCACACCGATTATATCTGCAAAGAGATTCTCGGCATGTCCCCGGATGAGATTGACCGGCTGCGGCAAAAAGGTGTCTTCGACTGATGTAGTCGGGCATGCTTGAAGTCGCTGCACGGAGATAGTAGTATTAGGACATGGATTTTAGCCAGCTGTTTGAGACTTTTCTCCCCTTTGCCGATAGTGTACCCGTCATCAGGGCAATTGTGGCCTTCATTCTTGTGTTCTTTCTGCCGGGCTTCGCCTGGACACTCGTTTTCTTCAAACAAATAAACAGAATCGAAAGAGCTGCCCTTTCCTTCGGCCTGTCCATCGCTACGGTTACCCTCAGCATCATTGTTCTCAACGCGCTGTTCGGGATAAAGATAAACGGGTCTAACGCCCTCGTGACCATTATCGTGATTACCGTTATACCCCTGGGAGTCTACTTCCTCAGGAGATACCTGGCCCGTCGTCAAACGAAGGCTGCCAAGGGAGATTGAATGTACGATGTTATAGTTGCTGGCGGCGGCCCTACAGGAAGCCATGTAGCTTATCATCTGGCTGAGAAGGGACACAGGGTATTAGTCCTGGAGCGGAAGCGGCGGGCGGGAGAATCGGTCTGCTGCATGGGCATCATCGGCCTGGAATGCGTCAACGCCTTTACCATTGAGGACAGGGTAATTCTCAGGCAGGTAAACAGCGCCAGCCTGTTCTCACCCTCGGGAAACCGACTCCACCTGTGGCGGAAAGAACCCCAGGCGTGCATCCTGGACCGGCCGGCTTTTGATATAGCCATAACGGAGCGGGCGCAGGGTGCGGGAGCCGAATATCATTTTCACAGCCGGTTAAAAGACGTAACCGTTGAAAACGACCGGGTAAGTGTTGCGGTATCCCGCCGGGGAAAAGAGCTTAAAATTCAGTCAAAATCTGTGGTCATCGCCACCGGCTTCACACCCGGATTACTTCGGCGATTGGGGCTGGGCAGATTTGGCGACTTCACCACAGGCACCCAGGTCGAGGTAAAAACTGCCGGGACGGACGAAATAGAGGTCTATTTTGGAGATATGGCCCCCGGGTTTTTCGCCTGGCTGGTGCCAACGACGCCATTAATGGCCCGGGTCGGGCTGATGTCACGGAAAAATCCCGGCCTCTACCTGAAGAAATGGCTGGCACACCTGGCGGCCCGGGGCAAAATAACTTCAGCTGAGGCGGAACTGAGCTACGGGGGAATCCCCTTGAAACCCCTGCCCCGGACATGCAGCGAGCGATTGATAGTCGTCGGTGACGCTGCCGGTCAGGTAAAGCCGACCAGTGGCGGCGGCATCTACTACGGCCTGCTCAGCGCTGACATAGCCGCCAGAACACTGCATCAGGCACTGGAGGATGGCGACCTGTCCGCTAAAAGACTGGCAGGCTATGAGCGAGCATGGCGAAAGAGACTGGGACGTGAGCTCAAGACAGGTTACTGGGCCAGAAGACTTTTCGAGCGCCTGAGTGACCGGCAGATTGACCGGATATTCGAGATAGTAAAAGCCGGCGGCATTGACGAAGCTTTACTTAAAGCCAAAGACCTTTCCTTCGACTGGCACAGTAAGACGATATTAAGGCTGTTAAAATACCAGATGGTAGCCAGGACCCTGAATTTGATGAAACTGCCCTTCAGGGCTGGCGGGATTGACCGATAATACGGTTAATGTTTAGAATAAAACAGCGCATTTACGGAGAGAAATAAATGGTCAGCAGCGATAATCAGATTCCCAGCCTGGGCGAGGCCGCCGCGCAGTTTCTGGCGAAATTGTCCTCCCAGAAAAGGGAAGTCAGCCAGACGGAGGTGTATAAATTCGCCCGCTGGTATGGCTGGGAGCGACCCTTTGCCGGACTGGCACCACCTGATGTCGCCAGTTACGCCGAGCAGTTATCAGTATCGGACACTGGCTACGCTAAAAGGCTGGAAATAGTACGCTCCTTCCTGGCTCATGCCAGGAAGGAAGGATGGAGCCGGACCAATCTGGCTACCCACCTGAAGACCAAGAAGGCAAAAGCCGGGCCGCATGCCACCAGCCGCAGCCTGCCGGAATCCGCTTCCCTGTCCCGGCAGAGGTATGATGAACTGGAAGTCGAGCTTGCCGACCTCAGGAACAGGAGCCATGAACTCATCAACGTAATACAGCGGGCCGCCGCCGATAAGGACTTCCGTGAAAATGCGCCGCTGGACGCCGCCAGAGAAGAACGTGGGCATGTGGAGGGGCGGATTAAAGAGCTGCAGGAAACACTGAAGGCGGCGACTATCATTGATGAGAAAAAAGAACCCGCCCTTAAAACAGGTGTCGGTGACAGTATCGTTCTCAGTGACCTGGATTCCGGCGAAGAACTGCGATACATGATAGTCGACCCCAGGGAGGTAGACCCATCCCGTGGTAAAATCTCCATCGCTTCACCTCTGGGTAAAGCCGTCATCGGACGGAGCGACGGAGAAGTAATCGAGATAACAGCACCCGCCGGCAAGCTGCGCTACCAGATTAAGTGGGTCGGGCGCTAATATATGCTATAATAGTCTTGTCGTTATGGGGATATAGCTCAATAGGGAGAGCGCTGCGTTCGCATCGCAGAGGTCGGGGGTTCGAATCCCCCTATCTCCACCAAGGGTTTGATGTTTTTCATGTATATTCTGCAAAGTGAACTAACCGGCCGGTACTACATCGGCTCAACGAAAGACGTATTGGTAAGATTAGCTCAACACAATGCGGGGAAGTCCGCCTCAACGAAAAGTCATCGTCCCTGGAAACTGGTATACACCGAGTCCTATGATGCTCTGCCTGAGGCAAGGCAAAGAGAACGTCAGGTCAAGGCCTGGAAAAATCCTGCGTACATGGTCAGGGCCCTGGGTTTGAGTGGCATAAGTGGGAGAGCGTCCCGATTAACATCGGGGAGTTAGGGGGTTCGAATCCCCCTATCTCCACTTGGGGTGTCAATAGGCAGAACTCCCACCGATACTTCAAGAATTACCTTGTTTATAGCTGTCTCAATCTTGGATCCATTTTATCGCGAATCCAATCACCCAGGAAGTTCCCAGACAATACCACAGAGCCAATGGCCAGGCTGGGGAATAAAGAGATCCACCAGGCTCGATCGAAGAGATTCCTGCCATCGGCTACCATTGACCCCCATGATGGCGTTGGGGGTGGAATCCCGGCCCCGAGGAAGCTTAAAGAAGCCTCTATCAAAATAACAAGCCCGACACTCATCGTCATCAACACTACCAGTGTGTTGACCACATTGGGAAAGAGATGCTTTATCAATATTCTGGCTTGCGAACAGCCAATAACCCGCGCATGCGCTACGAAGTCCTCCCCACGAAGTTTCAAGACCTCTCCCCGCATCATGCGTGCGAAGGGAGCCCAGCTAAGCGCCGACAACGCCAGGACGACGGTAGAAAACTTCGGCCCAAGGGCGACGGCAAGCAGCAGGGCTATCAAGAGCGCGGGAAAGGCGAGAGCGGCGTCGGTTACCCTCATCAGCACGGCATCAACACGCCCTCCCCTGTACCCAGCTATCATTCCTAAAAAAGTCCCGATAACGGAAGCAATCGCGATAACCATTAGCGAGACACTCAGAGAAATCCTTGCCCCGTACATCATGCGGCTGAGGATATCCCGCCCGATGGTGTCTGTACCAAGAATATGAGCCGTGCTGCCTTCGGGCATGAAGAACGGCGGCGTAAGCCTGTCCGGCAATGACATCTCATTAGGAGGGTACGGCGTGATTAAATCGGCGAAGATGGCGACAAAGACGACAGCGCTCATGATGATAATAGGTATAAGCGGCAACCGACGTGAGGTTTGCCATATATGCCGTACCCTTGTTCCGAAACCGGCTCTTGCTATAGCTAGTTCGCTAGACATAGTTAATACCTTATCCGCGGATCAACGTACGCATAAACAATGTCCACCAGCAGGTTCACCATAAGAACGACGACAGCCACCAGCATCACGGAAGCCTGTATCACCGGAAAATCGCGCCGTATCATCGCCTCAGCCATCAGCCGGCCGATACCCGGCCAGGCGAAAACAGTCTCGATAATTACGGCGCCGGTAATAATGGTGGCGAAGGTGATGCCAGTCGCAGTCAGCAGGGGTATTATCGCGTTTCTCAGCGCATGCTTCCAGACTACCACCCTCTCCGAAAGACCCTTTATCCGGGCCAGCTTGACATACTCGCTGTCCAGGACTTCCAGCATGCTGGAACGGATCAACCGCGTAAATATCGGCAACATGAAAAAAGAAAGGGTCAAGACCGGCAGGACGTAATTGGCGGGACCCCCCATGCCGCTGGTGGGCAACCAGCCCAGCGCCACGGCAAAGACGGAGATGGCTACGATGGCCAACCAGAAACTCGGCAAAGCCTGACCGAGAATAGCCAAGTATCTCACTCCGTTATCCAGCCAGGTGCCGCGCCGGCACGCCGCCGTAACACCCAGGATAAGTGATACTGTTATTCCCAGGAATATTGCCGGTAAGCTCAGTGATACCGTATTGGGCAACCTTTGTGCGATCAGTGTGGTAACGTCTCGCCTGTTCTGGATTGATTTCCCAAGGTCGCCCCGGGCCATACTTTTTAGAAAAGTCCAATATTGTTCGGGCAATGACTTATCCAGGCCCAGGTACTGTCTGATAACTTCTATGTCTTCCAGCGTGGCCATGGGGGGCGCCATCAGCATCACGGGGTCGCCACTGGCTCGTGCCAGAGCAAAGATGACCATGGAGATAACGATGAGGGTTACTACCGCCTGGATCAGCCGTATGATGATATAACGCGTCATCGTGTCCTTTACCTGCAGCTACACATATACCCTGTAGTCTTTAACGTACCGGGCCTTCGCTCGCACATTCTCAAATTTTTCAGAGCTTGCCTTGCGCAATAACCGTCAGTGGACATCCTGAACTGCTCGTCCGACATAAAGCCGCAGGCGCTCTTATGCAGCGGTATGAACACGATAGTACCGGCGCCCGGTCTGGCGCCAACTATGGCCAGAGCCACCAGCGTCTTTCCCGGTTGCCGGTACCATCATTATCCATCTCGCGTTCCGAACAACGCGTCACCGGTATGGTCTGCATTAAACCGGGCAGTCAGTCAACTGCTACCCAGCCTGCTTTACCTCTTTTTGATACCTGCAAAATTGCCCCATAAATCATACTGGAAGCGTAATGTAAATTCACCGACTACATCGCTCACAGCATAATAGGGGAACAGGTACACAATACCCGGGCTAACATATTCGTCGAGGAAATATTCTACGGTCTGCCGGAAAAGTGCTACCTGCTGATCCTGGTCCGGGGCCGTTTTGATGCTTTCGAGGAGGGCATCCCAGTCGGTGTCCATCAGCAGGCGCCAGTTGCCGGTCGAACCATGGGCGCTCTCGATGAATGAGACGCTGACCCGTGTCGTCGGCATAGACCAGATGGAGACAGCCCCCGCAATTTCTTCAGGATAGGGTTCAGCATACATCAACGCCCTCATTGTGCCCATGTCTACCGGCACTATTTCAGTCTGGACGCCGACGTCCTCCCAGTAACCCGATATGGCCAGATTAAAATCGGCAAGCCAGGGCAGATAATAGACAGCGTACATTTGAATTACCGGGTCATCGAAGGCGTCCGGGTAGCCAGCGTCCTCCAGCAGTTGCATGGCGGTAGCGGTATCGTATTGGAACCATGGGCCTGATTCTATCCAGGCCGGGTCATAACCCCAGCTCAATGGGGACGTCCAGATCACGCCTCCCTTTTCGGCCAACCCGCTGAATAAGGTATCTATAATCTCCTCACGGTTTATAGCGAGCGACAGAGCCTTGCGAACCCGTAAATCCGACAGCGGCCCGTCAGTACACCACGTACCCAACATGCATATCATCGGCACGTTAGGATTCCCCAGGGTACGCAGTTCGTAACCTTCAGCCTGTACATCAATAGCTTCATCGCTGCTGACCAGGACAATATCAACCTCCCCGTTTCTGAGCTTGGCTAAGGCGGTACTCGACTCCGGCACCAGATAGACTATCAGGCTGGCCCATTCCGGCGTGATGCGCCAGTGGTCCACCACTGCCTCGAACTCAATGCTTACGCTCGGAACGAGCTCAACGAACTTCCACGGCGACGTTCCGACGGGATGCTCGTTGAAATATTCCGAACCATTCTCCTCGATATAGTCCTTCGGCACCATGGGGCACCCCCAGATAGCGGTATAGAAGAAATAGTTAACGAAATTGCAGTGAATCAACAGCGTGTAGTCATCCGGTGTCTCCATGGAAGCGATGGTGTCAGAATACTCGCCGATCCATGGTGACATCGAGCCTTCTTCCATGATACGGTTTATGCTGAACATGGCATCGGCCGCAGTGAAATCGTCGCCGTTGTGGAATGTTACGCCTTCCCGGATATTAAAAGTCCAGGTCAATCCATCTTCGCTTAGCGACCAGTCTGTGGCCAACTCACCAATAAAGCTACCATCCACGTCAGTGCTTATCAGGTGTTCGTATAGCGCGTATTCAAAGGTGGTCTGGAGGTTTGGGTCTGTAGTTTCTATCCAGGCAGCAACGGCGGCACGCAACGTACCGGTCGGAACCACCGGTTCCGGCTCTGTTACCGGTTCTACTACCGGCTCTGTTACCGGTACTGTTGGTACTGTTGGCCCTGCTACCTCTGGCTCACCACAACTGCCGAGAACCAGGCTGACTGCAATTAGCAGGGTTAACGGAATTAGGAATAGTCTTTTCATTTTTGCCTCCTCGTAAATATTGGGT
>JAUWYU010000145.1 GCA_030615655.1 Dehalococcoidia bacterium | reverse complement strand
CAGGTTGATGAGCTATGGGTAACGGTCGCCCCGGAGGCTACGGTACTCAGGCGAATCAGGGAGAAAACCGGTCTTTCCGAAGGGGAAGTCCGGGCGCGAATCCGCTCCCAGCTATCCAACGAGGAAAAAATCAAGCATGCCGACGTGGTGATAGATACCGATTGCAGTCTGGATGAGCTGAAAAACAAAGTGCTGGGACTGTGGATGAGGAACAAGACGCGTTTCGCCTCTTTTGACAAGCCTTGAGCCACCTGCGGCACCCAATCTTAACCTAACATTATCTCAACCTTACACCATTTTAACCTCACCCCCTTGGTCCCCATCCCTTAGAAAGGGAGGGGGACAGATTTTGAGAGGGGGCTTCGCCCCCTCTCGCTGCGCACTCCCCATTTGGAGGTGGGGGATATCTTACGGGATAAGCCGCTGATGACACGAGGGTGGCCAGCCTACGCTAAAGCTACGGCGGGCAAGCTGGGTGGGAAAAGATAACGAGAGGAAACCGGGTTTGACCCGGGAATCCAGGCCACCATTCTTCCCCTGGATTCCAGCTTTCGCTGGAATGACACCAAGCCACTGCTGAATACCATCTATATTTCGTTTGACACGTAGCTTCGGGAACTGGTATAATGTTTAGTCTGGAGGTTCAAAATTTACGCGATTATTGAGACAGGCGGCAAGCAGTATAAAGTAACCGAAGGCCAGACAATAGATGTCGAGAGTCTGGGTGTGGCCGAGGGTAGTACCGTCGAGCTGGACAGGGTGCTGCTTATTGCCGATGGCGATAATATCACGGTGGGCAAACCCGTTATTGACGGGGCAAAGGTGCTGGCTACGGCGAAGCAGAACGGCAAGGGCAAGAAGGTTATTGTCTTTAAGTACAAGCCGAAGGTCCGCTACCGCCGTAAGATCGGACACCGCCAGCTTTATACCAGGCTGAGCATAGATAATATATTAGCACCGGGAATGGAGGCACCCAAGCCGGTTAAAAGGACCCGCCGCAAGAAAAAAGAGGTGAAAGCAGATGGCGCATAAAAAGGGAGGCGGCACCAGCCGGAACGGTCGGGACAGCGCGGGCAAACGGCTCGGCGTCAAGAGGTTTGCCGGCCAGACGGTTAACGCCGGGACGATACTGGTGCGGCAGCGAGGCACGCGAATCCACCCCGGCAATAATGTGGGTGTGGGTAAGGACCATACACTCTATGCCCTTATCAACGGCATTGTTAATTTCGAGCCGGCCAGGAATAAGCGGAGAAAGGTCAGCGTTTACGCCGGCTAGATACCATGAAAGCTAGTATTCATCCAGAGTATTATACAGATGCCGAGGTAGTTTGCTCCTGCGGCAACAGGTTTACGACGAGTTCCACCAAGAAGCAGTTGAAGGTCGAGGTGTGCAGCAATTGCCATCCGTTTTTCACCGGTGAGCGGCGAATGCTGGATACTGCCGGACGCGTGGAGCGATTCAAAAGGCGCTACAAACTGCAAGATTAACTACTGGTATTCCGGGAAGGCAGGAGTCCCGACGCATCGGGACTCCTTTTTGTTTAGGCAGGATGGCGGATAAAAAGAAGTTCAACTACGGCGGTCAGGCGGTTATCGAAGGGGTAATGATACGCGGGCGCAGGGCGGTAGTAACCGCGGTACGACGGTCCAGCGGCGACATGACTATTGATTCTAGGCCGCTACCGACTATCACTACAGGCTGGATGAGGCGGGCGCCATTACTACGCGGCATTGTTATTCTGGTGGAGGCTATGGTGCTGGGCATCAGGAGCCTGCTCCATTCAGCCAATGTCGCTATGGAAGAAGAGGGAGAAGAGATTCCAACGAAGGCAATCTGGGGTATGATTGCTTCGGCAGTCGTACTGGTGGTTGTCCTGTTCTTTATCGCCCCGCTTTTTCTCACCAAGCTGGCGAACACATATATCCCTAACTCGCTCGTTTTCCATATCGTTGAGGGCGTGATACGGCTGGCGATTTTTATCGCTTACCTCAAGGCAATGTCACTCCTGCCCGACATCAAGCGGGTCTTTACCTATCATGGCGCCGAGCATAAAACGGTAAATGCCTACGAGGCCGGCGTGCCGATGGAGGTAGAATCCATCAGGGCGTACAGCACGGCCCACGTACGCTGCGGGACCAGTTTCATGTTTACGGTACTGATAATTGCAATCCTGGTCTTTACATTTGTAGGACGTGAGATTCTCTGGTGGATGATAGTATCCCGCATTGTACTTATCCCGGTGGTTATGGCACTCGGCTACGAAGTTATCTATTTTGGCGCCAGGCATACCGATAACCGGTTGGTGAGGATTATCCTGGCTCCCGGACTGCTAATGCAGAGGCTGACAACCGGGGAACCTGACGATAGACAGATTGAGGTTGCCGTATCGGCGCTGAATAGAGCGGTGGAAATAGACGCGGAGGAATCGGCTCAGGACTCCTCGTCAGAACCCGTTTCCGAAGCCGGCTCGACTAGCTCCTGAAAGAAGCAGGTCTTATTGCCCGTATGGCACGCCGGGCCGGTGGGGTGTGCCCTGACCAGAATAGTGTCGCTATCGCAATCCAGCCACAACGAGCGCACCAAGAGGCGGTTACCCGAGGTTTCCCCCTTGTGCCACAGCTCCTGGCGACTGCGGCTGTAAAACCAGACTTCTTTGCTGGTTTGAGTACGGCGAAGCGCTTCTTCATTCATATAGGCGAGCGTCAGCACCTCTCCGGTGTCGGCGTCCTGAACTATAGCCGGGATAAGCCCGCTTTCGTCGAACTTTAAACCCGTTAACTTTAGACTTTTGTCAGCCAATTTACCTCCCTTACGTCCGGATAATGTCAGCCAGAGCCTGCTTCAGGTTGATGTCACCAGTGTAGAGAGCCTTGCCGACGATAGCGCCCTCGGCACCAAGCTTATTCAGCATTCTGAGGTGGTTTAAAGATGAAATGCCACCGGCAGCAATAACGGGCAGACGGACGGCTTCGATAACCTCGGTAATCGCCGAGAAATTTGGTTCGGTCAGGGTGCCATCACGGTTGATATCAGTGTAGATAAAGCGCCTGACGCCGAGCTGCACCATGTATGTCGCCAGCGCCGCGGGGGTCTGTAAAGTGTCCCGGAGCCAGCCATGAGTGGCCACATAGCCCTCACGAGCGTCGATGCCGACAATTATGGAGTCACGGAAGCGGAGGCAGGCTTCGGTAACCAGATGAGGGTCTTCCACGGCGGCCGTACCCAAAATTATGCGCTCTATGCCTAATTTAAGCAATATCTCAATCGTTTTCAGGTCGCGGATGCCGCCACCCAGCTGAACGGGAATCAAGACGGCCCTGGCGATATCCCTGATAATATTCAGATTCAGGAGCTCTCCAGCCTTGGCACCATCAAGGTCAACAATGTGGATTCGGGGCGCTCCCATGGACTGCCATTTCAGAGCCACGTCCAGGGGGTCATCGGAGAACACCGTTTCCTCGTTATAGTTACCCTGATACAGGCGGACGCAGCACCCGCCTCTTAAGTCTATAGCAGGAATAATCTCTATTTTGGCACCTCTTTTAATAGTTGATTATAGAGAAATTATAGCACTTGAGTAATGGCGGTAACAATTCTATCAGCCTTATAGCCTGCTCATGTTCTCAAGTATGTAATAATCATGGGAAGTCTGCCCTGGCCGACTTCAAAGCCGCATTTTTGATAAAAATCAATGGCATTGTCATACGCTATCAGGACCTTGCGGGCGTAATCCTTATACTCTTCCAAAATTATATCAACTAGCCTTTTGCCTATCCCCAGTTTCTGGTATTCGGGTCTTACCAACAGATACGGGAAATAGGCGGTCATTACGCCGTCCGAAAGAGCGTTAATCAAGCCGATGAGTTTGTCCCCATCCCACGCACTGATGACTCTATGCGAATTGCGAATGGCCTCTTGAAGCTTTTCAGGATAATTTCCCGAGTCCCACTCCACGGAAAGGAAGAGTCCCTGTAAAGAAGCTCTATCAATCTCTTTGCTGTGACTGTACCTGATATTCATGCTAATATACTAGCATCAAGGGGGAGCGCTATCAAGGGAACTCGCGTAAAGGTTCTGTTAGTTTTGGTTGTTTTGTTATTAGCTTTGACCTATCTGCATCTTAACCTCACCCCCTTAATC
>JAUWYU010000133.1 GCA_030615655.1 Dehalococcoidia bacterium | reverse complement strand
AGGGGCGGCGGGAGTTTCGGCGGTGCCGATGGCGGCCCGCGTGGTGCAGGTAATGGGGCAGAAAGAGAACCCGAGGAACTTCCTGCTGATGCACGCCATGGGGCCTAACGTGGCGGGGGCAATCGGGGCGGCGATAGCGGGGGGTGTTTTCCTGGGGATGATTGGTTAAGAGGCTTCGCCTGCCTCATTTTGTTTTAGCCTCACCCCGTCTTAGCCTCACCCCCTGTGTCCCCCTCTCCAAACAGTAAGATGGTATCGTCCCGTAGATAAGTATGTTTGGAGAGGGGGAGAGGTTTTGAGACCCCGATTATATCGGGGCTCTCGCTGCGCACTCCCCTTGTGAGGGGGGGTGTTGATAGGGCTTGACATATACTAACGACGGTCATATACTGTGGCTTACCAGAAAATTCTCGATAGTTGAACAGCGAGTAAGGATGACAATCATGAATGTAGAGGTACAGGGTTATTGCGACGAGAAGTTTGCCGCAGTGAAGAAAGCATTCAGGAAAAACTTCGAGGATGATTTGGAGGTAGGCGCCTCGTTTGCGGCAACGATAGACGGCAAGTTCGTGGTGGATATCTGGGGCGGTTACGCCGACGAAGCTCAGACACACCTGTGGGAGAAAGACACCATAGTTAATGTTTCTTCAATGACCAAGGTAATGACGGCTATATGCGCTCATATGCTTATTGACCGGGGGCAACTCGACCCGGACGCACCGGTGGCTAAATACTGGCCGGAGTTTGCGCAGGCCGGAAAAGAGAGAATACCGGTGAGGTATATTTTAAGCCACCAGTCCGGACTGGCCGTTTTTGACGAACCAATTCCGGTGGAAGCGCTCTATGACTGGGACGGCGTGGTTAAACTGCTCGAAAAGCAGAAGCCCTTATGGGAACCCGGAAAACAAAGCGGCTATCACGGCTTAACCTTTGGGTATCTCGTGGGAGAAGTGGTACGACGCATTACCGGCAAGACCCTAGGCACGTTCTTCCGAGAAGAAGTAGCCGTACCGCTTGATGTGGACTTTCATATCGGCCTTCCGGCGGAACATGAATACCGCGTCGGTGAGCTCATACCGCCACCGGTACTTCAACCGGGAGATCCCGGCTACGTTGACATCAATGACATCAATCACGATTCATTAATCGGGAAATACATGTCGAATCCCCCAGTCACTGATTACAATAAGGGGAGGGCATGGCGGGCTGCTGAGATTCCGGCGGCTAACGGACATGGCAACGCGCGCTCGGCAGCACGGGTGGGAGCCGCCATGGCCTGCGGCGGCGAACTGGACGGCGTACGCCTGATGGGGCTACCGACCATCGAGAAAGCAATCGAGGAGCAATGCTACTACACCGACATCCTGCTCGGCAGACCCACACGTTACGGACTGGGATTCGGCCTTGTCAGCAAAGAGATACCGATAAGCCCAAACCCACGTACCTTCTTCTGGGGCGGAGCGGGCGGTTCCGTGATGGTAGTCGACCTGGATGCCAGGTTGAGCTGGTCTTACGTTATGAACAAGATGGTTATGGTTCCTGGCGACATGCGCGCTGCGGGAGTGTCTCAGGCCCTATATGCCTCTCTTGCCTAATTCAATCAAATCCTGTAAAGTCAACGTGTGAGTAAGTCCTCCGCTAAAGTCGTTTACGTCTGCCAGGAGTGCGGTAAAGAGAGCCCGAAATGGCTGGGGCGCTGTCCCGACTGCCAGCAGTGGAATACCTTCGTGGAGACGAAGGTGACGGCTTCGGTGGCCTCGTCACGTCCGGTTGGCCCGTTTTCCCTACCCCAGGAACTTTCCGGGGTGGTTCTTGAAGCAAGCGACCGGCTGCCGATGCCACTGGCGGAGTTCAGTCGGGTGCTCGGCGGCGGGATAGTGGCCGGTTCCCTGGTGCTCATCAGCGGCGACCCCGGCATAGGGAAGTCGACGCTTCTGCTGCAGGCGTCGGCGTCCATGGCCAATAACCGCAGCCGGGTGGTCTATGTTTCCGGCGAGGAAACGGCGCACCAGATTAAGCTGCGGGCGGAGCGGCTGGGACTGGGGGGCGAGGGCCTTTTCATCATAGCCGAGACCGACCTGGAAGTCGTTCTAAACCAGGTGGAGCAAATTTCGCCGGGGCTGGTGGTCATCGACTCCATCCAGACCGTCTATTTTTCAGAACTGGAGGCCACGCCGGGGAGCATCAGCCAGGTGCGGGAGTGCACTTTAAGGCTGATGCAGTGGGCCAAGCTTAAAGGCGTGCCGGTCTTCATCAGCGGGCATGTCACCAAGGAGGGCGCCATCGCCGGCCCGCGGGTGCTGGAGCACATCGTGGATGTCGTTTTATACCTCGAAGGTGAGCCTTTCAGCGCCTACCGGCTGCTGCGCAGCGTGAAGAACCGCTACGGCTCGACCAACGAGGTGGGGGTCTTCGAGATGAAGGAACAGGGCATGGTGGAGGTGGAGAACCCGTCACAGGCTTTCCTGTCACAGCGCGTGGCGGAGGCGATAGGCTCGGCGGTGGTGCCGACGATAGAGGGGAGTCGGCCTTTGCTGGTGGAAATTCAGGCGCTGACGACACCCACAAGCTTCGGGCAGCCGCGGCGCACCGCCAATGGCGTTGATTTCAATCGGCTGCTGCTGGTGACGGCGGTGCTGACGAAGAGGGTCGGCCTGAGGCTGGGGAACCAGGACATCATGGTCAACGTGACCGGCGGGCTGCGGGTGGGCGAACCGGCGGCGGACCTGGGCATGGCGCTGGCGATTGCCTCAAGCTTCCGCGACATGGAGGTCAAGCCGCAGACGGCGGTGGTGGGGGAGGTGGGGTTGAGCGGGGAACTGAGGAAGGTATCCCAGCTCGAGCGCAGGCTGACAGAAGCGGCGCGGCTGGGCTTCAAGAGATGTATAGTGCCTGAAGCGGGGGTGAAGAGCGCGTCGGCTAAAGGTATCGAGATAGTACCGGTGGGTAGCTTGAGGGAGGCGATAGGGGCGGGGCTGGTTAAGGGGAGAATAAGTAAGACCGGGGCTGTCTAAACTGGATTCCAGCCCCGATTTCATCGGGGTGGGAATGACACCAAAATTATATGAACAGACTTTTGCTAATTGACGGTCATAACCTGCTTTTTAAGGCATTTTACGGAGTGCCTGAGAAATTACTTTCAAACGGAAGGCCTGTACAGGGCATCATAGGCTTTGCCAGTATAATGGTAAAAATTATCAGAGAAGTGAAGCCCACCCATGTCCTGGTAGTTTTCGACCCTGAGGAAATACCGTCGAGAGTAGAGCAATACGCACAGTATAAACAGAACAGACAGGATTTCAGTAACAAGCCTGACAGGGAGAATCCATTTTCGCAATTAATGGATATAAAAAGAGCACTCGATAACCTGGGAATCAGATATGTGGAACAACCGGGTTATGAAGCGGACGATATGATAGCGAGCTTTACCAGCCGGTCTAATTGTAAAACGATTATTGCCTCGTCCGATGCCGATTTCCTGCAACTTGTTAGTAAACGTGTTTCAATGTTTCGTTATCACGGGAAAAAGTCTGTGTGGTTTGACGAGACTACGGTTCTGAAAAGATACGGAGTTCATCCGTCCAGATTCCTCGAATACAAGGCGCTTATCGGCGATAAAGCAGATAATATAGATGGAGTAAAAGGTATAGGGCCAAAAACCGCGCTCAGGGTGCTGGATGACGCAAGAAAATTAACAAAAGAAGAACGAGAAGTTTTTGAAAGAAACTACGGGCTGATTAAACTGAATACGGAAGTCGATTTACCATATTCCATGCATGAACTATCGTGTAACGATAAGTTTGAAGAGTTTAAGGTCGGTCAATTATTGAGGGGTATCGGGATATTATAATATTATAACGGTAGGTACATTAAGAGGGGTGATGAATACAGGGCTGGTTAAGAATAGGATAAGGTCGAGAGATAATGAAGAGCAATGGTAGTCCAACAGAGAAAAGGAGTTTGATATGGCAAGTAAGGAACTTCAGGCAGTTATAGATGCTCTCAGGTCACTGCCAGCACGGGTAGGGCTCAGCATCGAGGAACAGCGTGCCGAAATGGAGGCTGGATTCTCCCAATCGCCGTTGGCACCGGATGTACAGTGCCAACCGGTTGATGCCAGGGGTGTTCCCGCTGAGTTTATCACCACTCCAGAGTCAGTCGAGGAGCGGGTCATTTATTATCTGCATGGCGGTGGCTATGCGATGGGCTCGATAAGTATCCACCGTGAGATGGTTTCGCGGCTATCGCGGGCGGCGAAAGCGCGGGTTCTTCTCATCGGCTACCGGCTGGCGCCGGAGCACCCGTTCCCGGCGGCAGTGGAAGATTCCATGACCGGCTATCGCTGGCTACTGTCCAGAGGTGTAAACCCTGCCCGGGTGGTTATCGCCGGGGAATCGGCTGGGGGAGGGCTGACGGTGGCGACTCTGGTGGCGCTACGGGACGCGGGAGAACCGCTACCGGCAGCCGCTGTTCCCGTCTCACCGTGGGTGGATATGGAGGCACTTGGGGAATCCATGGTCACCAAGGCTGAGCTAGACCCGCTGGTGCAGCGAGATAACATTCTGGAAATGGCCAAGGTTTATCTTGGAGACAAAGACCCGCGTACACCACTGGCCTCACCAATATACGCAGACCTGACCGGGCTGCCACCTCTACTGATACAGGTGGGCACTGCTGAGGTGCTGTTTGATGATGCAACACGTCTCGCCGAGAAGGCAGAGTCAGCTGGTGTTCAGGTGGTTCTTGAGCCCTGGGAGGACATGATACACATGTGGCATTTCTTCCCAATACCGGAGGGGCAGCAGGC
>JAUWYU010000163.1 GCA_030615655.1 Dehalococcoidia bacterium | reverse complement strand
GCAAGATGTACTGCGGCTGCAGCGCCGACTATGCCAGTGCGCCCCCCAACACCCATGTCTGCCCGGTCTGCCTGGGTATGCCCGGCGTCCTCCCCGTCATCAATCGCCAGGCGATAGAATACACCATGATGACGGCGCTCGTCCTCAACTGCCCTGTCTCCGAATACACCAAGTTCGACCGTAAAAACTACCCGTATCCCGACCTCGTGAAAGGCTACCAGATTTCGCAGAACGATGCTCCCATCGGCAAAAAGGGCTATCTTAACATCGAGGTTGACGGTGCTACGAAGCAAATCGGCATTAACCACGTCCACCTGGAGGAAGATGTCGCTAAGCTTTTACACCGCGCCGGACCCGGCGGTGAAGACTACAGCCTCGTCGATGTCAATCGTTCCGGCGTGCCGCTGATGGAGGTTGTCAGCGAGCCGGACCTGCGATCGCCGGAGGAAGCGCGTCAGTACCTTATCAAGCTGCGCAGCATCCTGCAGTATCTGGGCGTCTCCACCGGCAACATGGAGGAGGGCAGCTTCCGGTGTGACGCCAATATCAGCGTTCGGCCTATGGGCAGCACGGAACTCGGCCCAAAGGTGGAAGTCAAGAACATGAACAGCTTCAAGGCGGTCTACCTGGCTATGGAGTACGAAGCTCAGCGACAGCGTAAAGCCGCCGCCGAGGGCAAGAAACTCGTCCAGGAGACGCGGGGCTGGGTGGAGGACAAGGGCAAGACCGTCTCCCAGCGCAGCAAGGAGTACGCCCACGACTACCGTTACTTCCCGGAACCGGACCTCCCCCCGTTGGTCATCGGGCGCGACTGGGTGGAAGCCGTCAGGAAGAAGCTCCCCGAGCTGCCCGAAACCAGGCGTGACCGCTTTATCGCCGAATACGGCCTGCCCCTCTATGACGCCGGTCTGCTCACCAGCTCCAAAGCAATGGCCGAATACTTTGAAGACTGTCGGAAGGTCAACCGGGAAGTGCCGCCCAAGGAAGTAAGTAACTGGCTTCTGGGCGAAGCCAGCCGTATCATGAACGCCCATAATATCGATATCGGCGAATTCAGAGAAAAGGTCAGCCCTGAGCAATTTTCCGAACTTATATTAAATTCACACAGCAAAATTAATATTGCCACAGCAAAAACTGTGCTTGAAGAGATGTTCCAGACTGGCAAGAGCGCCGATGAGATAATCAACGAGCGCGGCCTCAGCCAGATAAGCGATACGCAGGAGCTTGAGAAAATAGTCGCCGAAGTGATAAACTCTAATGCACAGCCCGTAGCCGATTATCGCGCCGGGAAAGAGACGGCGCTCAAGTTCCTGGTCGGGCAGGTAATGAAGGCAACCAGAGGCCGTGCCAATCCAAAACTGGTAAATGAAGTGCTCGCTCAAGCCTTAAATCCGGCACGTGGAGAATAAGATGGAGAGTTATTTATATGTAGCCCAGATAGTCGTGGCGGTATCCCTGATACTGGTTGCTTTACTTCAGGTACGGGGTGGCGGTCTGGGCGGTATCTTTGGCCAGGCTGACACGGTGTTTCGTACCAAGCGCGGTGTGGAGAAAACGCTATTCCAGCTCACCATTGTACTGGTACTTATATTTATCATCCTCTCAATAGTGTCACTCAAGATTAGCGACTGATTTACGGCAGAAGAATATGGGCGCCATAATAACCCTGACCACCGATTTCGGCCTGGCTGACGGCTATGTAGCGGCCATGAAAGGGGTGGTGCTCGGTATTAATCCCGAGGCAAAGCTGGTTGATATCTGCCACACCATCAAACCCCGGAACGTCTCCCAGGCTGCCTTTGTCCTGAGCACAACGTATGAGTTCTTTCCCCGCCGTACCGTTCATCTCGTGGTGGTCGACCCCGGCGTAGGCACCGAACGAAGAGCCGTTATCCTGAGAACGCCGGCCGCTGATTTCGTCGCGCCGGACAACGGTGTCCTGAGCTATATCGTTCAGCAGCATTCCGCCCAGCAGGCAGATGTCAGCCCGCAGCAGTTAAAGCCTGGGGCCGGACTTGAGGCCGTGGCTATCACCAGATCGCAGTTCTGGCGGTCACCGGTCAGTTCCACCTTCCACAGACGTGACATCTTCGCCCCGGTAGCGGCTCACCTTTCTTCAGGCATACCCCCCACCGATTTTGGAGAGGTAATAGATTCCCTGGTGGTATTACCGCTGCCTCGTCCCTGTATGTCGCCGGACGGTACACTGGTGGGGCACATCCTGCACATTGACAATTTCGGCAACCTGATTACCAGTATCAGAAGACATGACCTGCCGCAGGAAGCGCCGACCATAACGGTTGAGGTGGGCAGTGAAACTATCCACGGGTTGAGCCGTACCTACGGCACAGGTAAGGGACTGCTGGCCCTGATTGGCAGCAGCGACCACCTGGAAATCTCGCTGATAAACGGTAACGCCGCCGCCTTCCTCAGTGCCGCTGTAGGCGATGAGGTTAAAATTGGCGGAGTTAGTTAAGAAATTGTGCCATTTTCAGGCTCGCCGCTATTGACAAATACCAGCATGTTTGCTACTCTGCTTAGCAGGAAACAAAGGAGGTGCGGAAATGCAGGCATATTGCATGAAGTGTAGGAAGAAGGTGGAAATCAAGAACCCCCAATCGGTTACACTCAAGAACAAGCGACCGGCAACACGGGGCGTTTGTCCCAATTGCGGTACCAAGGTATACCGTATTGGCAAGGGATAATTTTGCCGTAGCGTTCCGCCCTTCCTGTAGTGTGTAAATAAGATTATCATCATTTCGGTGACTCCGGGTCATCCGGCGGTAAAGCTATTGCCTTCTTTGCGTCGGTCGTAACCACTATGTCATAATAAAAGCGCAGATGACGCTTAAGATATGGTTTTTAGAAACCAGGCCGCAGTTTTTAATCCTCTCCGTAGTACTGGCATTTCTGGGCACCTGTATCGCCTGGTATAAAGGCCCTGTCCATATAGGTCATGCCGTTCTGGCTTTTGTGGGGCTGCTGCTGGCTCACATCAGCGCCAATGTGCTCAACGATTATTACGACTACCGGAGCGGGATAGACCTGGCGACAAAAAGGACTCCCTTCAGCGGCGGCAGCGGTATTTTACCGGCGGCCCTCCTTAAACCCGGGCAGGTATTCTGGCTCGGTATGACGTCTTTCCTGCTCGCTGCGGTTATCGGCGTCTATTTTATAATTGTTACCGATTGGCCCCTGCTGCCCCTGCTGGTGGTCGCCTCCCTGTTGATTCTTCTTTATACTCCCCTCATACTCAAGCAAAGATGGCCGGAATGGTCTCCGGGGTTGGGGATGGGAACCCTGCCGGTTCTGGGGGCCTACTTCGTCCAGTCGGCTGAATATACCTGGCCGCTGCTTATTGCCGCAATTCCCTCCGGTATTCTGGTGCATAACCTGCTTTTCCTCAACGAATTCCCCGATACCGAGGCCGATGCGACCGCCAGAAGAAAGACCCTGCCCATCACCATGGGCAAGGAAAAGTCCAGCATCCTCTACTCCGTGCTGATGGTGACCGTCTATTTGTGGATTATCGGC
>JAUWYU010000013.1 GCA_030615655.1 Dehalococcoidia bacterium | reverse complement strand
CTCGGGTCGGCCAATTTCACCGGATTTGCCATGGCGGCACAGAGACGGATGCAGCAATACGGACTGACCGAGGAGGACCTTGCCCTGCAAAAAGTCAAGGCAAGCCAATTCGGCTCGCTCAACCCCAATGCACGGTACCATAAAGTGTACACCGTAGAAGAAGTGTTGAACTCCCCTATGGTAGCTTATCCTTTACATCTTTATCAAGTTTGCGCTACCAGTGATGGTGCTGCCGCGGCCGTGGTATGCAGCACGGACGTGGCTAAAAAATATACCACCAAGCCGATTACTATAGCCGGTATCGGGGCTTCATGCCCTCAGTATCCCACACCCGGCATGGGTGGCTTCGGCAGCGACTTCAGTGAAGTCCCGCCCCCGAACGAGAATGATGCCGGTATAAAATCAACCTTCAAGGCTTACGAGGAGGCCGGCATAGGGCCCGAGGACCTGGACGTGGCAAGCGTCTATGACCTTACCGGCGCTATGGAAATACAGTGGTATGAAGATATCGGGCTCTGCAAGGAAGGCGAGGCTGAAAAACTGCTCAGGGAAGGCGCCACGTCAATGGGCGGCAGGATTCCGGTCTGTACCGACGGCGGCTGTACCTCCCTGGGAGAGTGTATTCCGGCTCAGGCCCTCTCGCAGACCTATGAGGTGGTGACGCAATTGAGGGGCGATGCAGGGGAAAGGCAGGTTGAGGGCGCCAAGGTCGGCTTCTCCGTAAATTCAGGCAAACTGGGGAATTCCTCCGCTATAGTCTACAAGCGATAGACCGAAGACCGGTCCGTTACACTTATGACCTCAGGAGGATGAAGAATGGATTTTGAGCTTACCCCGGAGGAAAAGGCATTTCAGAAGGAAATCCGCGAATTTCTGGACAAGGAATGTAATGAGAATGTTGTTGCTGAGACGTTGTCCATGGAGGGAGAAGGACCCTATTCTAAAGAACTGCTCCGTAAAATGGGTGCGAATAGGTTACTGACTCCCAGATGGCCGGTAGAATATGGTGGACGCGGCATGGGCGCTATGGCCGAGGCTATCAAGGTAGATGAAATAAACTCTCATCACGCCCCCTTCCCGCTAGATGGCGTTGAAGTTGGCAATGCCCTTCTCATCTGCGGAAACGAGGAACAGAAGAAAAGATTCCTGCCGGGTATTGCCCGGGGAGACATTGAGTTTGCCCTTGGTTATAGTGAGCCTGATGCCGGCTCCGATGTAGCCTCGGTCCAGCTCCGAGCCGTTGAAGACCGGGATGAGTTTATCCTGAACGGACAAAAGATATACAACACCGAAGCCCACTTCTCCGACTATCACTGGCTGCTGACCAGGACCGACCCTTCCGCCGAAAAGAAGCACAGAGGATTATCCCTTTTCATGGTTGATTTAAAGAGCCCCGGAATTACGATACGCCCGTTGATTACCTCAGCCGGCCTGAGAACAAATGAGGTCTTTTATGAAGACGTACGAGTTCCCAAGGAAAATATGGTCGGTGAGAAAAACGGGGGCTGGACCGTTATTATGAATGCCCTTTACGGCGGCGGTGGGGGAGGGGGACTGGCTACTGGAACCAAGAGGGTTATTGATACTCTGGTGAAGTACGCCCTTGAGGAAAAACAAGATGCCGATGAAAACCAGTGGATTCCGGAGACAATGGCGGGCTTGTATATCAGGACCCACGTAGGGGAATTAATGGGTCTTAGAGCAACTGCCTTCGCTGACCTCAACGTTTCCCCTCCCTATGGAGGTGGAGGCGCTGTATCACGCTTACTCGGGGGTGATACAAGGCGGCTCCTATACAACACAGCCATGCAAATACTGGGGCCCTACGGTCAACTTGCCAAGGATTCCAAATGGGTTCCCCTGAATGGTGAAATATTGCGCGAGTATATGGATGCCCCACGTTGGACGATTGTCCACGGCAGCCAGGAAATTCAGAAACTGGTCATTGCGACCAGGGGCTTGGGACTGCCCAGAAGGTAATATACGAAAAGGAGTCTGACAATGGATCCTAGACTCTCTGAAGAGCAGGAAATATTAAGAAAATCGGCTCGTGACTTTCTAACCGAGAAATGCCCCAAATCTCTGGTCAGGGAAATGGAAAATGACGAGAAGGGCTACTCACCACAATTATGGCAGGAGATAGCCGCCCTGGGCTGGACAGGACTGGTATTTCCAGAGAAGTATGGTGGCGGTGGTATGAGCTTCCTTGACCTGTCAATACTCCTGGAGGAGATGGGACGAGTCCTTTTCCCGGGCCCCTTTTTCTCCACAGTGCTTCTCGGGGGCTTGCCCATCCTGGATATCGGAAGTGAGGAGCAAAAAGAGAAGTACCTGCCCGAGATAATCAGTGGCAAAGCAATCTTTACCATGGCCTTAACCGAAGCCAGCGGCAAATATACTGCCTCCTCAGTCAAAGCTAAGGCTACTGCGGATAATGGTAATTATGTCATTAACGGCACCAAGCTCTTTATCCCTGATGCCCACGTTGCCGATTACTTTTTATGCGTTGCCAGAACTGATGATAAGGCCAAGTCTGAAGATGGGATTACCATTTTTATAGTTGATGCCAAGAGCCCGGGCATAAGCAAAACCGTATTAAAGACTATCGCCAGAGATAAGCAGTGCGAGGTAGTTTTCAAGGATGTAAAAGTACCCAGGGAGAATATCCTCGGTAAGCTGAACCAGGTTTGGGGTGAAGTGCAGAAGATAATTGAACGTGCCGCCATCGCCAAGTGCTGTGAGATGTTGGGGGGCATGGAGGTGGTACTGGATATGACGGTAGCCTATGTCAAAGAAAGAATACAGTTTGATGTCCCCGTTGGTGTTTTCCAGGCAATACAGCACCACTGTGTCTATATGCTGGTAGATGTTGAAGGCTCCAGGGCAACTGCTTATGAGGCAGCCTGGAGGGTAAGTACAGGGCGCCCCTACTCCAGTGAAGCCGCTATAACCAAAGCCTGGGTGAGCGATGCCTACCAGCGCGTTGTTGCCTTAGGCACGCAATCACACGGGGGTGTCTCTATTATGGAAGACCATGATATGCCGCTGTATTACCGGCGGGCCAAGGCCGCTGAGCTTACCTTCGGTGATGCCAGGTTTCATAGAAAAACTGTAGCCCGAAAGCTGGGGTTTGAGGTAGCCTGAATACTTGAGATGTTACACCGAACTTGATTTTTAGCCAGAAGCCTATTAAAAACACAATGCTGTGACGACATAATTACTTAATCGGCGAAGGAGGGGGCTAATGGCGAAATTTGCGGTACGACCATTCGGAGGACCGGAGGCGGTGGACTGGTCCGAGAGGATAAACACGGCTCGCATGAGAGAGGAAAGGCTGGCCAAAGCCCGGGCTTCCCTGAAGAAACACGGTATAGCCGCCTGTTTGCTAATGCGACCCGAGAACATGCGCTATGTGACCAGCACCAGGGCGGTGAACTTCATCGACCAGCTCAGATACTCCGTAGCCTTTGCGGAACACGACCCGATAGTTTACGAACTGCCGCCCGGTAATCTCTTCGGGACATGCCCCTGGATTAAGCCTGAGAATCTCAAGCTCGCCATACTGTGGGCCGATGAAGCCTGCGGGCCGGATGCTACCTGGGAAAGGGCTAAAAAATTCGCTCAGTCCATCAGGCAGGATTTGAAAGAAAAGGGGCTGGAAAAAGAGAAGCTGGGCATTGACAAGCTTGATGAACCCGGTCAGCAGGCACTGAGGGAGGCAGGCATCGAGACCGTTGACGTTATGACGGCGATGCTGGAAGCGCGAGCGGTCAAAACAGAGGACGAGATTAACTGCCTGATGATGGCGGTAGCCATATCCGAGGTGGGCTGGTATGCATTGTACGAGGCTCTCAAACCGGGCGTTCTGGGTCGAGACCTTATCGCCGTAGCCAATAAAGCCATGTATAGCGCCGGGGCTGAGGATGTCTGGGGTGTCCTGGGAGGCGCTCGTAACACAGGGATAATACAGGTAGGCGATGTCGTCACCGTTGACTTCTGCCGCATTACCTACCTGGGATACAATACCTGTTACTATCGCAACATCATCGTCGGCCGAAAGCCCAACCAGAAAGAGATGGATATGCACAAGAGGAGCTATGAGCGCGTGTACAATGTTATCGAAGCCATCAAGCCCGGAGCAACTACAGCCGACGCCGCCAAACACTGGCTGCCCGCCAAGGAGAGGGGCTATCCCACTGAAGAGTATGTATGGTGCGAGGATTTGGCCCACGGCTTAGGCTTGTGGCTCTACGAATATCCGACCATCAACCGGCTCTGGTCGTTTGATTACCCCATGACCATTGAAAAGGGTATGACTATGGCTGTGGAGGCGATGGAGTTTGACCCGGAGGTTGGCAGAACCAAACTGGAGGAGATGATTGTAGTCGGCGATAACGGCGCCGAGATTATGACCAAGATGCCGGTTAAGGATATGATGATAGCAAGTCCCATAATTACAGCCTGAAAAGCCCGAAGAGGCTTCAGGATTTGAATTTAGAAAGGAGGTACTCTCGTGACTTTCTCGCAAGTTCCCAAAAAGTGGGATGGTGAAGCTGATGTCATTGTAGTAGGTGGTGGTAATGCCGGTATACCGGCAGCCATTACGGCACATGACAAGGGGGCCGAGGTGATAGTACTAGAGACCTCGACTGGCATGGCCAGCAGTCTGGCTATGATTGCCGGCGGCACACCCTTCGCCGGCACGGACATTCAAAAAGAACAGGGCGTAGAAGATTCGGCTGACGAACTCTGCGAAGAAGCCGTCAAGATTAGCGGCGGTTCTCCGGAGCTGTGGAGGGCCATAGCTGACCGGCAGCTGGAAGTCTATTACTGGCTTAAATCAATAGGCGCCAAACCAGAGATATTGCAGCTGGCTCCGGGACACAAGGTAAGGCGCTCAATTAGGTTTGAAGGCCATGGTAACGGTCTCTGTCAGGTTCTCAGGAAAGCAGCTGAAAAGGAAAAAATTGATATCAGGCATAAGCATCACGCCCAAAAACTCATCGTCGACTCTGAGACAGGCAGAGTCATCGGCATTACCGCTAAACATGATAATAAGGCCTTGAACTTCAGAGCCAGGAAAGCGGTTGTTCTCACCACCGGTGGCTTTTGCCAGAATTATGAACTTGTTAAAGAATACGGCCCGGCCTACGCTGACCTCGTGCCGACAGCACCCCCAACGCACCAGGGTGACGGACTGAAAATGGCTCTGGCTATAGGCGCGGCAACGGAAGGTATCGGACTGGCCGTATGCCCGTCACTGCCGGTATGCGCCGAAACCGGTCATCCCTTATCAAGCACGGGCTTCGGTGGCATCGCCGTGAACAGGCATGGGCAGAGGTGGGCTAATGAGGCGACAGCCGACATGAATGCCTATACCATGAGATATAAGGAAATTATCATGCAGGACCCCACCGGACTGCACTTTTCCATTTATGACGAAGGAGGCAAGCAGGCCGACCCGTATAAGACCAAGCCGCGTGAAAAGATATATTCGGCAGACACCGTCGAGGGACTGGAAAAAATCCTCGGCATTACCGCCGGAGGCTTAAAGAAGACCATAGATGAGTATAACTCCGATATAGATAAGTATGGTTACGACAGGAAGTTTGGCCGGAAGCTGTGGGGAATGGCTCATCCGGGTGAGCCGCCTCATAAACTGGATACACCTCCGTACTATGGCGTCAGATGCAAAGTTTGCCTGACCTCGATGAAAGGCGGCTTGAAAATTAATCCGAAGAACCAGGTAATCAACCAGTTTGGCGATGTTATTCCAGGACTCTATGCGGCCGGGGAGGTAGCCGGAGGCTTGATGGGCATACCCTCGCATTACTATACCGGAACCATGACGGTTCAATGCTTTACCCAGGGAAGAATAGCCGGAGATATCGCCGCCGACGAAGTCAGTAGTTAAGCATCTATACAAAACACAGCATCGCCGGATGCTTGAGGCGGGATAAAGAAATAAAAAGTAATGAAGTGGCAGGATAAATACCGCGATAAATTAATAACGTCCAAGCAAGCCGCTGGACTGATAACCTCCGGCTCTGATGTCATCTTTGCCATGATGGACCAGCCCAAGGATATCATGCTGGAAACAGCCAGGCGATGCGGTGAGCTGGAGAATGTAACCTTGACCTCTCACTGGGTCGAGGACTTCCCCTTCCTTCACCCCAGCCAGTATCCTGAAATGGAAAAAGCGTTCCGTATCAAAGACCCCATGACCCTGAGGACTACACGGGAAGAAGTACGTAACAAGAAAATCGACTGGCAGCCGACCGTCTTCGGGCTGAGCAACGGCGACAGGCAGGAGTGCGCCGACAGGGGGCGGCTGTACCACTATAAAGACTTCTTCTTTTTCAAGCTCACCCCCCCCGATGAAAACGGCCGCTGCAGCTTCGGACCGCATCCCTGGTACACACCGACCACCTGTAGAACCGCCAAGGTAAAGATTGCCGAAATCGACCCTCGCCTTACCTGGGTACACGGTGAGTATGTCAACATAGATGAAATAGACTATCTGGTTGAAGCACCCGAGGCGGAAGAACTGAGGGGCAAGGAAATCCTGGGGATGACGCCGTCACCCGAAGAGTGGGAGCTATCCCAGGTCATCGGCGCCAATGCCGCCTCCCTGATTAAAGACGGCGATACCGTCCAGATAGGGGTGGGGACGGCCGCCGAGGCGATTATGGGCTTCATGGCAGAGAAAAACGACCTCGGCATTGATAGTGAGGTAATCTATTCCCAGACTATAGACCTGGTCAAGCGCGGCGTTATCACCGGCAAGAAGAAAACTCATGATACCGGTATAGTAACCGCCGCCAACCTCCAACTTTACGGCTACGATAAGCCCGTCAGTATCGAGTCCCGGGAATATGTCAGGGAGAACCCGACATTTTTATTCCGGGACATCTCCACACAGTGTAGTGTCCCCAGAATTGCCGCACAGGACAACATGGTGGCCATCAATAATATCCTGTCGGTAGACATCCTGGGACAGGTTGTCATTACTCACCTTGGCTCAACGCCAATCACCGGTCCCGGGGGACAGGTGGACTTCTGCGTCGGCGCTCACTATTCCAAGGGAGGCCGCTCGATATCCATGCTGAAGTCCACCGCCCTTAACGGGAAGGTATCGCGGATAGTGCCCAAATTTGAGGCGGGTACGGTGATAATGATTCCCATGGTTTACCTCGATTACCTGGTTACCGAGTATGGAATCGCTAACCTGGACTGCAAGAGCCGGCGGGAGAGGGCAGAGGCTATTATCTCGGTAGCCCACCCCGATTTTCAGCCCGAGTTGGGGCAAGCCGCCAGGGAGATGTTCTACCCGTAGTATTATGGCACAAAGCGTCACGTATGCTAAGATGTAAAAAGGGACAGATATGTAAATCAACTCAACATTATTCAAGGGTCATATTATAGTTACCTGAGAATTCCCATTCGCTAAAAGAGGAGGCAGGAAATAGTGCAGATAAAAGAGAAATTAACAAAAATAGTTGGCGCCGAAAATGTCTCCGATGACCCCGAAGTGCTTCTATCTTATTCCAAGGACTGTAGTCTCAGTGCCCCTCGTATGCCCAATTATGTAGCCAGGCCGAAGAATACGGATGAGGTTCATGGGGTCGTCAGGCTGGCCAACGAAAACGGGATACCCGTTGTGCCCGCCAGCTCAGGCATCCACTTCTATGGCAACACGATTCCAAATCTGGGCGGGATAGTGCTGGATTTGAGGCGGATGAACAAGATTCTGGAGGTTGACCTGTACAATAAGATGGTGAGGGTTGAGCCCGGCGTCACCTGGGGACAACTGCAATCTGAAGCGGCGAAACATAAAATGATGGGCCTTTGCCCACTTCTGCCCCATCCGCTGAAGTCGGTATTGACCAGCCACCTGGAGAGGGAACCCATGCTGATACCCAAGTTCGAGTACGCCGGCAGTCTGGTAACCATGGAGGCAGTGCTACCCGAGGGCGAAGTGTTCCGCACCGGCTCTGCCTGTGTGCCCGGGTTTCCCGATAAGAGCATGGCCGAGGGGGTTAACCCCGGAGGGCCGGGGTACCTGTCTTATAACTGGCTTATTCAGGGCGCCCAGGGGACTATGGGAGTGGTGACCTGGGCCAAGGTCAAGATGGCACCCAGGCCCAAAATAGACAAGACTCTTTTTATTCCCTTTGAGAGCCTCGAGGATGCCATCCAGCTCGTTTACAACGTGCAGCGGCGCATGATAGGTGAAGAGTGCCTCATAATAAATAGCGTAAACCTTGCGGCTATTTTAACCAAGAAATGGCCTCAGGATTATAACAATCTGAGGAGAATACTGACACCCTGGACGGTAATCCTGGTCTTAGGTGGAGGCTGGAGACGCCCTGAAGAGAAAATAGAATATGAAGAGGACGGACTGCGTGAGGCAGCTGCCGAGCTGCATATCCCGGCACTGCCGACGTCACTGCCCGGGTTACCCGGAATTGAAAGGGAGTTGCCGGGAATGCTCCGCACCGCCTGGCCTGAGAAGAAGACCTACTGGAAGTTTGCCGATAAAGGCGCCTGCCAGGATGTTTTCTTCTATACAACGCTGAACAGGACGCCTGATTTTGTTCAGGTCATGAACCAAGTGGCCGCCGAGAATGGCTACTGTATTGATGATATAGGCATCTACATACAACCCATGGAGTACGGACGTTCCTGTCATTTTGAATGCAGCTTCCCCTACAATCCAGACGACACTGATGAAGTGGCGATGATTCGTAACCTATACGCTGAGGCTGCCGAGACCGCAATGGATATGGGCGGCTACTTCTCCAGGCCATACGGCGTTGTAGTGGATATGGTCTATGATAAAGCTGCAAGCTATACGACAGCCCTGAAAAAGGTCAAGCAATTGCTTGACCCCAATAACATCATGTCCCCCGGCAGATTATGCTTCTAGTTCAAATTAGATAACTTAAGTAGGTGAAAAATGTTGAAAGTTGAAGAATATAAACATCAAGCCGCGACGTGTGTGAGGTGCAGCTACTGTAAGTTCCCCGACCTCAACTATATAAAAAGCTCCAGATTTTCGCGGCAGTGCCCGATAGACACGAGGTACAGATTCAATCTTTATTCGGCTCACGGCCTGCTGCACTCAGCCTTAGCCGAACTGGACGGCAAGCTGGAATTCACCCCGAAACTCATGGACGCTTTGTGGCATTGCACCCTTTGTGGCGGCTGCGACATAAGGTGCAAACGAAACCTGGATGTCGAGGTGCTGCAGGTAATCGAGACACTGAGATGCCGGTGTGTTGAACAGGGCAAGGGCCCTATGCCTGAGCACAAGATGCTGGCTGATAATGTCAAGAAGAGCCACAATATCTACGGTGCCGACCACAAGGAGCGCCTGAACTGGATGCCGGAAGACGTTAAACCTGCCCAGAAAGCGGATATCCTTTATTTTGTCGGTGACCCCTCGTCTTACCGGCACCCGGAGATAGCCCAGGCCACCGCAAGGCTGCTGAGCCAGGCTGGAGTCCCATTCATGGTTCTGGCTGACGAATGGAGCAGCGGCCACGAGCTGTTCGCCACCGGCCAGCTGGAACTGGCACGGGAGATGGCCGACCATAACATTAAGGCTATCAAGGACTCGGGTGCCAAGAAAGTAATAACAAGTGACGCTGAATGCTACAAGACTCTCAAGGCGGATTATCCCAAGATTTTGGAGAAGTCCACCGAGGATATGCCGTACAGTGTACTTCACATAACGGAATATGTTGACCAGTTGATGAAGGATGGCAAATTAAAGTTCAGAAGAAGAGTTCCCATGAAGGTAACCTACCATGACCCGTGCAACCTTGGCAGGCTGGCCGAACCGTGGTATCACTGGGAACCAAAATATGAGCCGCCCAACATCGCCGTAGGGAAGACATGGAGGCGCGGATACAACGGCGTTTATGAGCCGCCAAGGAATATCCTCAAAGGAATTCGTGGGATAGAGCTTATTGAAATGCAGAGAGTCTGGGATAATGCCTGGTGCTGCGGATATGGCGGTGGTGTGGGGACAGCCTTCCCGGACTTTGCCCTGTGGACAGCCGGGGAACGGGCCGAGGAAGCCAGGACAACCGGTGCCGAGGCAATAGTAAGCTGCTGCCCTAATTGTAAAGACATCCTCGGTCAAGCCGCTGAGGCTAAGAAAACCGGGATGAAGGTTTATGATATTACCGAAATAATGCTTCGGGCAATCAGGTAGAAAAAGATAAAGGAGATAGCGATGAGCATACCGAGAGAAGCTTATCAGACACTGCAATCTATTGTTGGAACTGAATGGGTTAGCGATGACCCGGCAATCTGTGAAGCCGACCGCTATTGTAGTCTGTCCAGTCCTTCTGAAGAAAAACGCCGGCCTGGATGCAGCATCGAGCCGGTCAGTACCGAGGAAGTACAGGCCATCGTAAAGGTAGCCAACAGGTACAAGCTGCCCTTCGTTGTTACCAGCACTTACTACAGTGCCGGCACTTACTGTAGAAAAGATGACTCCATCCTCATCGACCTGAAGCGGATGAACAAGCTGGAGATAGATGAGGAGAACCTGTACGCTATCGTCGAGCCGGGGGTGGTCTTCTCAGCCCTTCAGGCTGACCTGTTCAAGAGAGGTCTTTGCACCTTTGTGCCGGGATGTGGCGGCCACGCTTCAGTGGTAGCCAATACCGTCAATATGGGTGATGCCCCTCTCGGGTGGAGATACGGCCTTGGTTACCAGCGGCTACTGGGTGTTGAGTGGGTTCTCCCTGATGGTGAAATGCTGAAGATGGGCTCCCTGTCAATGTCAAAAGATTACTTCTGGGGCGAAGGACCCGGACCTGACCTCCGCGGTCTACTGAGGGGATGCGCCGGCCATCAGTCAAGGATGGGGATTATTACCAAGATAGGGGTAAAGGTATTCCCCTTCGTCTCCGAGGAGCTTGAGCCGGAGGGGTGGGCATTTCGTTCGTTTATAAAGCTACCGCCAAACCGGTTTAAGTGGTATAATATTCGATTTTATTCACGGGAAGATGCCATCAATGCCATGTTTGAACTGGGCAGGTGCGAGATAGCTCTGGTTGTGATGACGGTGCCCCCGATATTCAGGGGTGTCGCCAGAACCAGGGGGGTGGGCTGCGGCGGCTTCTGGGAGTTCTGGAAGGACGCTGGCCCCAAACTAAACCCGAAGCAAATGGACCTCCGCGTTCTGCTGTACGGTATCGGCTCCGATAAGCGCCTGGAATATGAGGAGAAGGTTTTACTGGATATCGTCAAGGAATACGGCGGTTCCCCCCGTGAAGCTCCGTGTCGGGATGAAACGAACTTCATGGCGGCCGATGCCATCTGCGCCAATGTCGTAGGGGGGAGGTTCAGTTCCGAGGTATCTTACGAATCCATTAACCAGGCCGTGAGGTACAGTAAGGTTGTGGATAAGATAACTGACGAGCATAGACCTCCGATACTGCAGGAATACAATTCCACAGACTGGGTCTGCCCCTACGAACTGGGCTATATCGCCAAGATGGAATGTCTCCGTATGGCGTCTGTGGAAGATAATTATGCACTACAAGAATGGAAGAACGACTGCCAGGATGCCTGCGCCAAAGGAGGTGCTTACGCCCTGGTACCCGATAATAAAGTATTCGGGCCCATCTGGGGTAACTACCCTGAAAAGGAAGATAAAATCAGGGCAGCCTTTGATCCAAACCATGTTTCCGCTCCTGGATAGGTGAAGAGCCTGTGGGAAGGAGGCGATATGTTAAAGACAACGCGCGAGTATATAGAAAGCCTGCGCCAGCTGAAGCTAAATCTTTATCTGCTTGGCGAAAAGGTCGAGGATTGGGTCAATAACCCCATCATCAAGCCGTCAACCAATGCGGTGGCCATGACCTACAAACTCGCCCACGACCCCAAAACCGAGGCTCTAGCCGTCACGGAGTCCATGCTCACGGGGAAGAAGGTCAATAGATTCAACTCCCTCTTCAAGAGCCCCGATGATATGGTCAGCAAAATCAAACTGCAGAGAGAGCTGGGACAGAGGACAGCCTGCTGCTTCCAGAGATGTGTCGGCATGGATGGTATTAATGCCACCTTCAGTGCCACCTGCGAGATTGACGAAAAATACGGCACCGATTATCACCAGAGGTTCCGGAAATGGCTGGAATATGTCCAGGAGGACGACCTGTGTGTCGCCGGGGCCATGACCGATGTCAAGGGGCACCGGGGCGTATCGCCCAGCCAGCAGGAAGACCCGGATATGTTCGTGCATGTCGTCGAGCGCCGGGATGACGGGGTGGTTATCAGGGGAGCCAAGGCCAATATCACCGGAACGGTGAATTCCCACGAAATGCTGCTCATGCCCACCCTCAGGATGCTGGAAGAAGATAAAGACTACGCCGTCTGCTGTGCGGTACCCACCGATGCCGAAGGGATAACCCATATCTACGGAAGGCAGTCCTGCGATACGCGCAAGCTCGAGGAGGGGGATATAGATGTCGGCAACTACGGCTTTGGCGGCCACGAGACCCTGAGCGTCTTTGAGAACGTATTCGTCCCCTGGGAACGGGTCTTCATGAACGGCGAATACGATTTTTCCATCATGCTGGTGGAGCGGTTCGCCGCCTATCACCGGCAGAGCTACGGTGGCTGCAAACCAGGCATTGCCGATGTTCTCATCGGCGCTACTGCCTCCATGGCTGATTACAATGGGGTGCGCCGGGCTTCTCATGTCAGGGACAAACTCGGGGAGATGATTCACCTCTCCGAGACAATACATGCCTGCGGCCTGGCCAGTGCCCACCAGGCCTGGAAGACCAAGGCAGGCAACTACCAGTCTGACATACTCCTGTCCAACATTTGTAAGCTAAACACCACCCGGTTCCCCTACGAAATTACCCGGCTGGCTGAGGACATAGCCGGCGGTATCCTGGTCACCACCCCCTCCGAGAAGGACTTCAAGCACCCGAAGATAGGCAAATATGTTGACAAGTACCTCAAAGGCGACCCCGCCTATTCTACCGAGGAACGCTACCGTATGCTGACACTCATCCATGCCATGTGCTTTGGCGTGGTTGCCCCCAGCTATCACACCGAGTCCATGCACGGAGCCGGTTCGCCGCAGGCGCAGAAGATAATGATTGAGCGCGAGTCAGACATGGGGTCCAAGCAGCACCTTGCCCGCAGTATCGCGGGCATCGATGAACGAGAAGACCCGCTGGATTAAATCCGGGAGAGGAGGCGTAATAAAATGTCTTACTTCCTGAGTCCGAAGAAGATACTGTTTGGTAAGAACATGCTGAGGAGGTTGGGCGCTGAGCTTGAAGGCCGCGGCCAGAAAGCCGTCCTTATTACTGATAAAAACATGGCTGAACTCAGCGGAGAGCTTGTTGAGACGGTTAAGAGTGCCGGGTATGAAGTCAGAGTTTGGGACGGAGCGGAACCGGAGCCTTCGACGGCGGGCGCTATCGAGGTCCTCAAGGTACTCCAGGAGTTTGCCCCTCAGCTCATCATTGCCTTCGGCGGAGGTTCGGTAATTGACACGGCCAAGGCAGCCTGGGTGCTCTATGAGAACCCGGAAATTCCCCCTGCTGAGATTACCACCGTTAACGTAAAGACCAAACTGACTCCGCAGAAGAAAGCCAGGTTTATGACTGTCCCGACTACCAGCGGCACCGGCTCGGATGTAACCTGGGCGATAGTGCTCGCGGACACAGCCGAACACCGCAAGATAGGCTTTGCTCATACCGAAATAGTGCCCGATATTACATTACTGGTTCCAGAGTTTACTGTCGGCATGCCCAGGGCATTGACGGCCAGCACCGGCCTGGATGTTCTGGGGCACGCCCTTGACGGATATACTGCCAGGCAGCAAACTGATTTCAGTGACGGGCTCTGCCTGCAAGCCATGAAGCTGGCCTTCGAGTGGCTTCCCAAAGCGTGTGCTGATGGCGATGACCTCGTAGCCAGAGAGAAAATGCAGAATGCTACCACCATAGCCGGACTGGGATTCGGCAACAGCAATACATCGCTCTGCCATGCCCTGGCACATACGCTTGGAGCTACCTTTAACATGCCCCACGGGCGGTCTGTAGGCATAACGTTACCCTATTCGCTGGAATATATCGCCTCAAATCCTCCCCTTGAGGGTGCCCCTGACCCGGTTGCGAGACTCAGCACCGCCGCCAGGTTTGCTGGAATTGACGCTACATCAGACCAAGAGGCTATACAGAAGCTGATTCAGAAATTAAGAGACCTGGCGAAGGAAACGGGTGAGCCTCTGAGCCTGAAGGAAGCCGGTATTATGGAGCAGCAGATGAACGATAACCTGGATACACTGGTGGCTCTCGCCAGTAAGGATGTCAACATGTACTCCAGCCCCTGCGAATGCAAGGATGAAAAGCTCCGCCGGCTTTTCCAGGATATCTGGAAGGGTAAGTAACATCCAGCGTCCAGGATACTGCGTAAATGAGGTACAACAAATATGCCGGTTTGCACCGTCGGTGACATTAACATTAATTACAAATTATATGGCGAGGGGTTCCCCCTGGTCTTAAGCCATCCGTTCTCAGCCAGCCTGGAGTTTTGGACAAACCTGATTCAAAGCCTGCCACCTGAATACCAGGTTATAGCCTATGATGTCCGCGGACACGGCTTATCCTCGGCACTGGTCGGGGAGGAAAATTACTCTCTGGATATCCTCGTGGAAGACCTGCACCACCTGCTGGAACACCTGGGGGTGACTCAAGCCTATGTCGGAGGTCTCTCGCTGGGCGGTGCCATAGCCCTGGGTTACGCACACCGCCACCCCGATACGGTAAAAGCATTGCTTATCTTTGATATTCACGGCGGCTTCCAGCCCCCTTCCGACCCCGCTATGCAGGCCGCCATGGCCGAGGGGCGGGAAAAGGGAGAAAAGCTGGCGCTGGAAAGAGGCATGGCCGATTTTGCCCGGCGCCAGATTGCCACTGGAACTGCTTTCCCTCCCGTCCCGAAGGATGAAGCCCTTCAGGAGCAATACATTGAGAGAATGACTAGGTTCCCGGTCAACGGGTATATAGGTGTCAGCCGGGCCAAGCCCTGGGAGGCTGAATGGCAGCGCCAGGCTGCCGATAGAATCAATGTACCCACCTTGATTACTGTCGGCAGTGACGATCTGGATATGGTAACAAACGGTACCAGGATATTGCACGAGCACATCAGGGGCTCGCGCTACGTGGTAATAAAGGGCTCCGTTCATGAAACAGCGCGGTGGCGCCCCGATGTGTTTAATCAGGCTGTAATCGATTTTCTCGATGCGGTGGAGGTGGGCAAACCGGTAGCGGGGGAAATGACCCTGGGCTAGGGCGCACGATGATAAAATAAAGCAAATTAGAAACCTGTGGAGGGAAAATGACACCGAAAAAGAATAGTCCCGTAAAAGCAGCCAAAGGCGAAAAGAGCGTTTGTAAAGGGCTGGGTTTCTGCTCAATATCAGGCGATGCGAACTCCTCCGTTATTGATGTCAAAGATGGGAAAATCGTCAGGATTAGACCGCTGCACTACGACTGGAAATATAAACCCGAAGAGTTCAAGCCATGGAAGATGGAGTCACGCGGTCAGGTTTTTGAACCAAGCATGAAATCACTGATAGGGCCTTTCAGCCTGGCCTATAAGAAGCGGGCTATGTCCCCCAACCGGATTCTATATCCGCTAAAGAGAGTTGACTGGGACCCCAACGGAGAAAGAAATACCCAGAACCGGGGCAAGAGTGGCTATGTCAAAATCTCCTGGGACGAGGCTCTGGATATAATCGTCAGCGAGATAAAGAGGGTTAACAAGAAGTACGGGCCTACCACCATACTTGCCCAGGCGGATGGTCATGGGGAAACGAAAACCGTACATGCTGCCCACGGCTGCCAGAGAAGGCTCCTCGACCTCCTGGGGGGATATACCATACAGATGAGGAACCCGGACAGCTGGGAAGGGTGGTACTGGGGTGCCAAGCATACCTGGGGATGTGAAAATCTGGGTCAACAGTATCCTTTAACCAATGTCATCCCGGATATAGCGGATTACTCGGAGCTCGTACTGTTCTGGGGCTGTGACGTGGAAACTACCCCCTGGGGCTGGCAGGGCCAGTTGCCGAGTCGGCTGTGCTACTGGTTCACCGAGCTGGGAATAGAGCAGATATATATCTGCCCGGACCTGAACTATGGGGCTGCCGTTCATGCCGATAAATGGATACCCATCAGACCCAATACCGATGCGGCCATGCGCCTGGCCATAGCCTATGTCTGGCTTACCGAAGGAAACTATGATAAAGATTACGTGGCGACTCATGCCTTTGGATTTGACAAGTTTGCGGATTACGTTCTGGGCAAGGAAGATGGAATCGCCAAGACCCCCAGATGGGCCGAGGAGAAATGTGGAGTCCCGTCCCGGATTATCAAGGCCTTGGCCAGAGATTGGGCATCAAAAAGGACATCAATAGCCCATGGCAACGGCGGTTCTTCTGTCAGGGGGCCTTACTCGACGGAACCCGCCAGGATAGAGGTCTGCCTGCTGGGCATGCAGGGACTGGGGAAACCCGGCGCACACTTTATTAAAATGATTGAATGGGGCCTGTTTTTCGACCCGGGCTGGCATCCCCTGCCCCGTTCGACAGAGCTGCCGGACGTAAACGCCGCCGGTCACGGGCAGCGGGTAGGCAGCCCGGCCGTGATGAGAGGGCTGGCTGCGGATGGTGAAAAGGAAGACATGCACTTCCCCAAGTCGTTCATACCCAAGACCCTCATTCACGATGCTATTCTTAATCCTCCTCTCACCTGGTACGGCACTACCAGTGCCGGTTTCCCGCGTGCCGACCAGTTCGTTCAGTATAAATACCCGGCCGACGGGTGTTCCGAAATACACATGATATGGTCCGATACGCCCTGTTTGCTGACATGCTGGAATGACAGTAACAGTACTGCTAAAGCGTACCAGAGCCCTAAAATCGAGTTCTTCCTGGTGCAGCACCCCTGGATGGAGAACGATTGCCTCTTCGCCGATATCCTCCTGCCCGTCAATACCAAGTTCGAGGAAGAGGATATCGCCACGGATAACTTCAGCGGCCAGTTCAATACCGTTATCTATGAGGACCAGTGCATAGAACCCAGGGGGGAATCCAAGACCGACTACGAGGTAGTCTGCATGATAGCCGAAAGGATGGGTCTGCTGAAAGAGTATACAAGGGGCAGGTCAATTAAGGACTGGATAAAGTTCGGCTTCGATAATTCGGAAGTAGCCCCTCTGATTAGCTACGATGAACTCAAAGAGAAAGGCTACTATGTTGTAGCCACCGACCCGGACTGGAAGAAGCATAAGCCCGGCTTGAGCGGCTTTGCTGAAGACCCGGGGGAAAACCCCCTGAACACCCCCTCCGGGAAGATAGAGTACTTTTCTCAGTCTCTGGCGGAGCACTTCCCCGATGACGAGGAAAGGCCGCCGGTACCCCATTGGATTGAAAAGGGAGTAAGTCACGATGAAGCCCTTTCCAGCGAGAGAGCCAGGAATTATCCCCTGCTCATAATATCTAACCACGGCCGGTGGCGGGTGCACGCCAACCTCGATGATATAAGCTGGTTCCACGAAATCGAAACCTGTAAGGTCATCGGGTCGGACGAATACCATTACGAGCCCATCTGGATTCACCCGTCGGATGCAGCCGAGAGGGGTATCGGTAACGGAGACGTGGTCAGCGTATTCAACGAGAGGGGCGCTGTCCTCGTGGGCGCCTATGTAACGGAGAGAATCATGCCCGGCGTAGTATATGTCGACCATGGTGCCAGGTACGACCCGATAATCGTCGGCGAGCTTGATAGAGGCGGCGCCATTAATACCATTTCTCCGCATAATGTTACCTCCAAGAACTGCGCCGGGATGGCGACCAGTGGCTATTTGGTGGAGGTAGAGCAGGTCGAC
>JAUWYU010000194.1 GCA_030615655.1 Dehalococcoidia bacterium | reverse complement strand
TTGAAGGCAGTCTCATCGAAGAGACGGATATGCTCTTTGTCGGCGATAGTGAGAGCTCCTGCCACCCCATATCCGACCCCGGGAAAGTGACGGATTTAGTGGTGCAGCAGCTTGAACTGGCGAAAAATCGGGCTTCGGCGCCGAGCCGGCAACTGCCGGTGGTGTTCACCCCCAACGGCATCGCCAGCGCCCTGATACTGCCCCTGATGTCGGCTTTCAATGGCAAGATGGTCCTTGAAGGAGCTTCGCCGATAGGCAACAGGCTGGGCCAGAAGGTCTTTGATGACAAGCTGTCGCTCCGGGACGACCCCACCATCGGCTACCGCCCCGGGAGTCGACCCTGTGATGACGAGGGGATTCCCAGCCAGCGCACTTCCCTCATCAAGAAGGGAAAAGTGGCCGGTTTCCTCTATGACCTGCAAACAGCCGCCCTGGCCAGCACCCGTAGCACCGGCAATGGGAGCCGCAACCGCGGCGGCCTGCCGGCACCCGCCCCCACCGCTTTCATCATCACGCCGGGCAATACCACCTTCGAGGAGATGGTCGGGGATATCAGGGAAGGCCTGGTTATCGAGCAGCTTATGGGGGCCGAACAGGGCAACATCCTGGGCGGCGATTTCAGCGGCAACGTTCTGCTCGGTTATAAGGTGGAAAACGGCAAAATAGCCGGCCGGGTCAAAGACACCATGGTCGCGGGGAACGTCTATGAGGTTCTAAAAGACATCACCGCCATCGGCAAAGAAGCCAGGTGGGTGGGCGGCTTCCTCCAGACTCCTCACCTCTACTGCCCCACCCTCTCGGTGTCGAGCAGAGGATAGCCGTTTATCGAGGAGTTTAAGAGGGGTGAAGCCCATTTTATCTATTCCCGCCCACTGCCCTATAATAGAGGGGGATAAAGGGGAAGGGTTACCCTATCTAAAATGAGAGGTGAACTGAGATGAATGATTTAATCAAGCTCCATGCCCGCCCCAGGCTTAATTCGCCGAATATGCTGGCAGTCTGGCCCGGCATTGGCAGTGTCGCCATGATAATAGCCGATTACCTGAGAAACAAGCTTGACTTCAAAGAACTGGGTGCCATTGAGGCTTCCTACTTCTTCGACCCCATCGGCGTGCTGGTCAAGGACGATGTGGTGGAAGCGCCCAATTTCCCCCAGAGCCAGTTCTACTACTGGAAAAACGAGGGTGACGGCAGCGATTTAATACTGTTCATCGGTGATGACCAGCCGGCCGCCAAGGGGTACGAACTGGCCAACTGCGTTCTGGATGTGGGGCAGAGGTTCCAGGTCAAACGTGTGTATACCTGTGCCGCGGCGATGACGCGTATCCACCACACGGAGCCGCCCAAGGTCTGGGGTGTGGCCACCAGCCATCAGGTAACCGAGGATTTAAACAAATATAACCTGGAACATGCCAGCAACCTGCAAATCGCCGGACTCAACGGCCTGCTACTGGGCGTCGCCAAGGAGAGAGAGATTGACGGTATCTGCCTGCTGGGAGAGGTGCCCGTTTATGCCAGCCGGGTGCAGAATCCCATGGCGGCGCTGGCCGTAATAAAGGTGCTGACCACAATGCTGGAGGTCCAGATTGACCTGGCCGAGCTCGCTAAAATGGCCGTGGAGGCCGGGGAGAGGATAAAGCTGGTGGCGGCTCAGGCCATGGAAGAGTATATCGACTATTTTACCGAGCCGATATGGGAGCGTGGTGAGGAGGAAGAAGAAGAAGATTGAACTTATAAATCAAGTTCTTCATCAGCCATGAAGTACCGCAAAGGCAGTTCCCTTGCCGGATTGAAGACTCCGAGGAGTGCCGTGATTGTCGGGAGCAAGGTCAAGCTTCGTGGGAAGAAGCTGTCCGATGTCCGCAATGACTATAAATGGCAGTCGGACCCGGAGCTGGCCGGCCTTGACGCCGCTCCCTTGCTGACGTCTTCTTTTCCTGCATATCTGCTGGATTATTCCGATGGTATACATAGACCCGGGCCAGACCGATACCCTTTAGCCGTGGAGACATTTGACGGCAAGCATATCGGCAACTGCACCTGCTATGACATCGATGAAGACAAGGGCGAAGCGCAGCTGGGTATCATGATCGGTGACCGCAGCTACTGGGACCAGGGCTACGGCACCGACACGGTAAGTACGCTGGTCAACTATGTTTTCCTGAATACCGACCTCAAGCGTATTTACCTGAAGACTCTTGAGGGGAACCTGAGGGCACGGAAGTGCTTCGAAAATTGCGGCTTCACGCCGTGCGGACAGCTTAAACGGAATAATAGCAATTTTATTCTTCTGGAACTCAAACGAGAGCGGTGGGAAAACCAGCGGAGCCAAAGCTGACGGAGAGTCAAAGAGAG
>JAUWYU010000197.1 GCA_030615655.1 Dehalococcoidia bacterium | reverse complement strand
CCGGGATGGTAATCCATGGTGAGGAACTGTGTTACTAGACTTGAATGTGGATTCAAGGAGGTAACGTTCTATGGCTAAGCTGCGAAAAAGTTGGCGTGAAAAGCTGCATGATAGCCGGGATATGCCCAAAGTAGTTGAAGTTACCCCTGAGATGAGCCATCGGTGGGGCACCGGCACGGTGGTAATTCCAGCGCCTTTAGAGGTAGACGGAATCATGAAGAGTGTCCCGGAGGGCAGGATTATCACCATCAACCGGATACGTGAGAAGCTGGCGAAGAAGCATAACGCCAGCTTCGGCTGACCGATAACCACCGGCATCTTTGTCGGGATAGCGGCTCGTGCAGCCGAGGAAGATGCCAACGAGGGGAAGAAAGATATTACCCCGTACTGGAGGACGATAAAAGCCGGGGGCAAACTGAACGAGAAATATCCCGGCGGTGTAGAAGGACAAGCGAAGAAACTTAAAGCTGAGGGACACACTATCGAGCCGGGCAAAGGCAAGCAGCCGCCGACGGTAAAGGATTTTGAGAAGTCTCTGGTGGAGGTGTAGGGGGATAATGAATCTCAAAGGCAAAGTCCATAAATACGGCGCCGATGTTAATACCGACGTTATTATCCCCGCGCGTTACCTCAGCATGTCCGACCCCGATGAGCTGGCGCAGCACTGCATGGAGGACATAGACGCGGACTTTCTAAACACGGTAAAGCCGGGAGATATCATCATGGCCACCACCAACTTTGGGTGCGGCTCGTCGCGGGAACATGCCCCGCTGGCCATCAAGGCGGCCGGGGTCTCGTGTGTCATCGCCAAGAGCTTCGCCCGTATCTTCTTCCGCAACGCTATCAACATCGGCCTGCCGCTGCTCGAGTGCGGAGATGCCGTGGCGAACACGGAAGCTGGAGACATTCTTGAAGTTGACATTGCCAATGGCGAGATAAAAAACCTGACAAAAAATAAGACTTTTACCGCCGAGCCATACCCTGAATTCATGTCCGGGTTAATTTCAGCCGGCGGACTTATTGAATATACCAGGGAAAGACTGGCGAACAGGAGGATTTAGATTGCAGTTTAACCTGATAGTATTACGCGGTGATGGCGTTGGCCCCGAGGTTACCGACGAAACAATTAAAGTATTGCAGGCAGTCGGTAAAAAGTCCGGGCATACTTTCAACCTGAACTACGGACTGGTTGGCGGAGCGGCCATTGATGCGGAGGGGGTCGCCATCTCGAGAGATACGCTTACAATGTGTAAGAAATCCGATGCCGTGTTGCTGGGCGCCGTGGGCGGCCCCAGGTGGGACGACCCCCTGGCTAAAGTGCGCCCTGAGGATGGACTGCTGGAGCTGAGGAAGGCACTGGGGCTGTTCGCCAACCTGCGTCCGGTAAAGGTCTTCCCGGTACTGGTCGACGAAACCAACCTGAAGCCTCAAGTAATTGAGGGGGTGGACTTCATCTTTGTTCGCGAGCTTACTGGAGGCCTCTATTTCGGTCGACCCAAGCGGCGATGGCAGACAACGCGGGGACGGCGCGCCGTCGACTCCATGTCGTACTCGGAGCAGGAGATTGAGCGTATCGTGCGGGTCGGCTTCGAACTGGCGAGGAGTCGCCAGAAGAAACTGGTCTCGGTGGACAAGGCTAACGTGCTGGAGTCGTCCCGCCTGTGGCGGCAGGTGGCTGTGGAGGTAGCCGAGAGCTATCCGGACATTGAACTGGAACACATGCTGGTGGATGCCTGCTCCATGCGGCTCATCCAGAATCCGAAATATTTCGATGTGCTGGTTACCGAAAATACCTTCGGGGATATCCTTACCGATGAGGCGTCTATGCTGGCCGGCTCACTGGGAATGCTGCCTTCGGCTAGTCTGGCCGCGGTACCGCAGGAGGGAGTTAAGACATTCGGACTATATGAGCCCATTCACGGCAGCGCGCCGCGGCGCGCCGGACTCAACATGGTCAATCCCATTGCCATGATACTCAGTGCTGCCATGATGCTGCGCTACTCCTTCGCCCTGGAGAAAGAAGCGCAGGCGGTCGAATCGGCTGTGGAAGCTGTGCTGAAT
>JAUWYU010000058.1 GCA_030615655.1 Dehalococcoidia bacterium | reverse complement strand
TAACTGTGTTTTACAGTTCCTGGAAAGCAGAAACTCTTCAAGAGCGCCCGTGAATCTTGTCTTACCCGCGCCGTCAATGCCGCTTATCCCGATAACAAACGGATTGTACTGGGTCTTTTTTGCATTAATTTTGTCCAGTATCTTCTCGAATACCAGTAATTTTCTGTCAAAGATAGAGAGAAGTTCTTCGAATTTATTGATAGCTATGTCCGCCTGCTCCGGTTCATTTCCGCCGTAGCCGAAGAGAGCGCCGACGGATAGCGAGTCGGTCTCGCGGGCGGCATCGATATCGTGATATCTGTCACCGACTATAGCGGTAGTCGGGCCGCCGAATTTCTCCCTGATTTTCTGCACCAGCTCGGGCTTGGTCAGGACATTCTCGTGGACGCACTCGGCGTAGTCGAAATAGTCCCGGATATTCAGCGCCGAAGTGACGATATCGAAATACAGGATGGAGGCGTTGCTGTACAGGGCCAGCCTGTAGTCTCTTTTTCTGAGAGTTCGCAGGGTCTCTTTGACTTTCGGAAAGGTCGCTGCCGACTCCCGGAATAGAGCACCATATTCGGCTCTTGCCCTGTCCCTGAGTTCCTCCCACCGAGAAAAGTGCTCCGGCGGTATGATGGCTTTGTAAAGCTCGCCGGAGGCTGTCCCTATGAACTGATTAATATCCTCCGCGCTGTATGTGAGCTCCCAGCCAAATCCGGCGAAGGCACTCTTTATCGCCTTGTAGACGATTTCCAGAGAAGGGACAATCGTCCCGTCCATATCAAAGATAATGAGATTCACATCATTCGGGTTTATCATGAACCTTTGTCAAGTCTTACAGCGCCGCTTTCAGCACCATAATCTGGGCGCTGCCGGGCAGCTCTCCCGCTTTGATTTCTATTTCGCTGCCGTCCACCCGGGTCACGTTGTCTTTACCCTTCAGGAATTCATCCACGCCGCTGATGGGAAGTGCCATTTTATCGGTTTTATAGTGCATGGGTATGATTACCTTTGGTTTGAGCCGGTCGCAGACCCGGTCGGCCGCCATGGCGTCAATGGTAAAGAATCCCCCCACCGGGACGAAAAGCACATCCACTTTGCCAATCGCTGCCGCCTGCTCATCGGTGAGCAAGTGACCGAGGTCGCCGGCGTGGCAGACGGATATTCCGTCCACCTCGAAGCAGAATATGATATTGCTGCCCCTCTCGCTTCCCCCGGTGTTGTCATGGGCGGTGGCGACGCCCTTGAATTTTATGCCCTTGGCCTCGGTGGCTCCCCTGACTACCTGAGGATTCCCCCGGACAGCGGCTACGTTATTATGGTCGCCGTGGTCATGGCTTACAGTAACGATGTCGGCCGACTCTTCAATATTGTCGTGCCTGAATCTGTCCCCGGTCTCATAGGGGTCCGTGATTATCCTGGTGCCACTATCCGAGGTAATCAAAAAAGCGGCATGTGCTAACCATTTAATCTTCATAATGGCTCCTCCTTGCTTATACCGTGATTATTTCGCCATGGAAAGGACAAGGTTCACCAAGGTACGTACCGGCACACCGGTGGCGCCTTTTACCAGGTAGCCTTTTTCCTTATCAGTTTCGCTGGTGCCGGCAATATCCAGGTGGACCCAGGGAGTGTCGTTAATGAATTCGGCCAGGAATTTGGCGGCGGTGATGGCTCCCCCGTATCTGCCACCGATATTCTTGATGTCGGCTATATCGCTTTTCAGTTGCTCTTTGTATTCATCATACATTGGTAGCAGCCAGATGAGTTCGCCGGTTTCATTACCGGCGGCAATTATCCTGTTGGCAAGCTCCTGATTATTGCTGAAAGCGCCGGTACACACGGTGCCGAGAGCCGCGCGGCAGGCACCGGTCAGAGTCGCCACATCGATAATGGATTTAGCGCCGAGCTTCTTGGCGTAACAAAGTGCATCGGCCAGAATCAGGCGTCCTTCGGCATCCGTATTAAGGACTTCAATGGTCTTGCCGTTCATGGCGGTCAGGATATCACCCGGTTTCAGAGCCGTGCCGCTCGGCAGGTTTTCCGTGGCCGGGACCAGAGCGGTAACGTTAATTTTCGGCTTGAGTTGCGCCAGGGCGATGAGCGCTGCCAGGACAGCGGCGCCTCCGGCCATGTCACCCTTCATATCGGCCATTCCCTGCGACGGCTTTATGGATATACCACCGGAGTCGAAGGTTATACCCTTGCCAGCCAGGGCTATATCTACCTCATTTGAATCGCTTCCCTTATAGCTGAGGATGATGAATTTGGGTGGCTGCTGGCTTCCCTGGGAGACGCCGAGCAGGGCTCCCATGCCGGCCTCGGCCATCTGCTCTCTTTCCAGGACTTCAACGCTCAGCCCATAGTCTTTAGCCAGCTGCCGGGCAGCCTCGGCCATCCGTTCTGGCGTCATGTAGTTAGACGGCTCGTTGACCAGGTCACGGGCCCAGCTGGCGGCTTCAGAAAGTATCCTGCCTCTGGTGGTAGCCCGTTCTATACGGGGCTTTTCCTTTTCGCTACCGACTATCATGAGTTCTTTAATTTCGCCGGCATTGTCTTCTTTTTTCGTTATATATCGGCGGAAGGTATAAAGCCCCAGCAGAGCGCCCTCGGTTACGGCTTTAGTAGCCTCCTCCAGATTGATGTGGTTAATCCCGGCTCCCTGGGCGACGCTGGCCACGCTGGTCACGCCTTTCTGCCGCAGCCAGCGGCAGGTCTCGGCTGTGGCACTGCGGACCCTGTTTACGGTGAGCTCATTTTTCTTGCCAAGGCCGGAAACGACAATACGACTGGCCGGCAGCTTGCCCAGGCTGTGCAGGAGGGTAATTTCGTTGAGCTTGCCCTTGATGTCCCCCTGCTTGATGAGCTGGGAGATGGCACCATCCAGAGCCTTATCCACGGCGGCGGTATCACCTTCGGGGTGTTTCCGCCCCTCGAAATGGTTCACTATTATGGCGCCAGCTTTAATATTAACAATATCACTAACTACGGCTTTAATCTCCATTTTCAATCTCCTTTACTCGATTAACTGCCCCTGTAATCACGTTCCGGGCAATAAAGGCTGGCTTACAGGCAGGCATTGATGATAAACCTGGGAATCTTCCATACCCTATGATTATAGATTGTTTTGGCTGGTTTGGCTAGGTGGTATGGGAAGATTTAAGCGGGTAATTCTTCACCATAGAAGGCTACGCCGACTAATCCCGGCCCGGTGTGGACCCCCATCACCGGGGTGAACTCGGTTATGAATATCTCTTTACATTCGAACTGTGAGGAAATTCGGTTCTCGAGGGTTTTAGCTTGCTCCAGAGCATCAGCGTGCATCACGGCTACATGTAGCGGTTGTCCTTTTACTACCTCCGCCTCCATCAGCTTCAACATGCGTTTCATGGCGCTTTTGGTGGTTCTGGGAAGAGCCACGGTATGAGCGTCACTGTGGTTGAGCGAAAAGATAGGCTTGATGTTAAGAAGTGAATTGACCAGGGCGGCGGCCTGGGGTACGCGGCCGCTTTTGACCAGGTAGTGCAGGGTATCGAGAGTCGCGAATAAGTTCACCCTTGACATAATGTTCTTCACGATTTCTTTCACTTCCTCCAGGGGTTTGTCCAGTGCGGCTGCCTTGGCGGCTGCCAGAGCCACGAGTCCCTGCCCGGCAGCGGCGGTAGTGCATTCAAGCACCTCAATAACCACATTGTAGAGGGTGTTCTTGGCCATCTCCACAGCCACCTTTGCCGAGTCAAACATGGCGCTGAACCTGGAGGGTTCGGTAAGGCAGAGAATGCTTCGTGCTTTCCGGCTGGCTCTATGGTAGGCCTCGAGGTAGGGATTGGGGGAGGAGGCGGAAGTAGTGGGCATTTTCTTTGCCGTTCGCAAGCGGGCGTAGAATTCGGTGGGGCTGATGTCTATTCCGTCCCGGTAAGTCTTGTCTTCAAAAATGAGCTGCACCGGTACCACTTCAATGTCGTACCTGGCAACCTGTTCCTGGGGCACACAGGCAGTGGTATCTGTAACGATAGCAACATTTCTCATCAGGCTCCGGTTCCCAGGGGCTGTTTATGAAATGTCCCCTTTCATACGTTTTTCTTGGTCTGCCAGCCGGTGTATTCTCTATCGATAATGAGGCTCTTTTTCCCTCCCGCTTTAGCCATCTCTCCTTTAAGGCCCATAGCAGTCCTGATGCCGATGAATAATAACAGCCCTAAAGCGCAGGCGATATAAGCAAATTCTTTATCGAAAATCCAGTTAAACAGCGGTACGAAAACCAGAGCGAAAAGAGCCAGCCTGACATTTCTGGTAATGCCAATGAGGACCAATACTATACCGCTACTTATGAGTAATTCTATTGGTGTTAGCGCTAAGAGCACCCCCATGACGGTAGCCGCCCCCTTGCCCCCCCTGAATTTCAGGAAAACGGGCCAGTTATGCCCGATAACAGCCGCAAAGCCGGCAACGCAAATCCATGTGAGAGAGAGGTCGAGCCATCGAGCAATAAGTACGGCCAGTGCTCCCTTGGCTATGTCAGCGGCCAGGACACCTAAGCCATATACCGGGCCTATCTCACGGTATGTATTTAAGGCGCCAACGTTGCCGCCACCAGTCTTCCGGATATCAACCCCCTTTTTCAGGCGGGAGACGATGTAAGCGAAGGGGATGGAACCCAGTAAATAGCCGATGATTATAGCAACGCCGATGATTATAGCATCAATATTAAGGGACAATCGCTTTTCCTTTAATCTTCAGGGTAAAAGGCCGCGCCTACCGTTCCGGTGCCGCAGGCATAACCCATGACGGGACTGAACTCACAAACCCACATCTCGACACAGTTGAATTCAGACGCAATGAGCTCTTTCAGTTTTTCAGCTTCATCCGGAGCATAGGCATGCGTGACGGCAACATGCACCGGACGGCTGCCCACTTTATCTCTCATCATCTGGAGCAGGCGTTTTATACCATGCTTCCTGTTTCTTACCGCCCCGGAAAAATTCACCTTTCTGGAAATGGTTAAAACTGGCTTGATATTTAGTGCCGAGCCTATCTGAGAGGCTATTTTGGGTATGCGCCCGGAGCGGTAAACATGGCGGATGGTATCTAAAAGTATGATAGCGCTGACCCTGTCTCTTATTTTCTCGGCGACGCCGACTACTTCCGCCAGGTCCTTACCTTCGGCGGCGGCCCGGGCAGCCGTTAAAGCGACCAGACCTTCGGAAGGAGTTGCCGTCTGTGAGTCCATTACCTCGATAGTAGTTTGGGGGAGCTCGGTCTTGGCCATGTCTTGAGCTTCCCGGGCAGCGTCGTACATCATGCTGAGTCCGGCTGAGACGGTAATGCAGAGGATATTTTGAGCTCGCTTGCTAACGTCGCGGAAGGCCTGGAGACAGTCCTCGGGCGAGGCCGCCGACGACTTAAAGGAGTCGGGGTCTTCCAGGAATAATTCGTAAGCTTCCGAGGGTGTAATATCTACCCAGTCCCGGTATAGTTTGCCGCAGGCGAAGAAATTAATCGGTATAATCTCGATATCGTATTGTTCAACCAGTTCCCTGGTGAGGCAGGCAATGCTGTCCGTTACGATGGTTACCTTTCTCGTGTTGCACCTCCATTACCTTGTTATTTATATTGGTCGCTCTGATTTGATGTTACGCTCACCCCGGCGAGTCCAGAATCTTGGCCGGCCGCTTCTGAGATAGCGTTCCAGCAGCGGAGGGACCAGGAGCACGCCCCACATCACCAGCGTCAGCCCCATGAAAGTGGGCGTATTGAGCCTGCCGGTGGTATAGTAAACTACCAGGGTCAGCGTCAGCAGGCCGGATGCGGCTAGCAGCCCTATGCGTAACCAGCGTTGCCGCAAGCGGATAAATGCGGCTATAGTTAGTGCCAGAGCCATAAAGCTCGCACCAATCCAGGGAGCGAAATGATAAACGCGCTGCAGGCTATATTCGGTAAATTTTCCTTCCGATGATATGGCCAGGAACCAGCCGAGGATAATCGGTATTGGCAGCAGCATTAGAGAACTGAAAAGCCAGTCCTTTCTCGACGTTTGGATTATGATGTGGAAGAGCCACCACAGGGCCAGCGGAATGTAGATGGGGATGGTCAGCAGCGACCACCCTTTGGGAAGATATATCAGGAGGAGACCGACGGCCAGTACCGGTAACAGGGTATAGCCCAGCCACGAGAAAACCCAGGTCGGTTTGCCGTGCCACCAGCCGTAGATTGCCGTAACGATAATGAGCAGCAGCACTAGGGATAGCCAGCCGATATGCTGCCACCAGTTAAGAGCGAACAGTAGACCGAAGAGCAGGTGGGGCATTGAGGTTAATATTACCTGCTTCCAGCTGCCCTGACTGTAAGCTTCGTATATTTGTTGGGCTACCAGCTTGTTTGTGCCCATTTGCCCCAGACACCTTTGAAGCGCCTCTTCTTCGGTAAGCCCGGACTCCATTAATTCCTGGACCTTATCTTCAATATGCGTCTCAAGCTCGCTCATGACCTCTGTTTCGTCAGAGTCATCGAGCTTTGATTTGTGTCTGATATTCTCTAGGTATTGAGTCAACTCCGGTGTCATTGCCCGTACCTTTTAAGGATTTGATGCTCCCGGTTGGAGAATTAGCTTCAAAGCCTTCAGGAAGTCCTGCCATTGGGTTCTCTCCAGAGCCAGCTTGGCATGTCCCTTGGCCGTAATATAATAATATCGCCTTCGCCGTCCGTTAGGTAACATCTGCCACTTCCCGGTGATTAAGCCCGACTTTTCCAGGCGGTGTAGAGCCGGGTAAAGAGTTCCCTCTTTAAATTTAAAGTATCCCTGGCTTCTCGCCGCAAGCTCCTTTACAATCTGATAGCCGTACATTGGCTGCTGCTCCAGTAAGCAGAGGAGCAGCGAGTTGGAACTGCCCTTTAACAAATCACTCCTTGGTACCACGTGAGTCACCTCGCCTGCTGTATTTACTTAGAGTTTCTAGGCATAATAGCATTTATTCGAAAATTTGTCAACAGGTTTAAGGAGTCTTTATCATGGCTGATTCAGGCGCCGTCGGTATTCGATGGGCGACTTGAGACGGGCCCTGTAAAATGCTATAGTACGGAGAAGCAAACGTAGCTTTCGCTGGGCTTGATTTTTCCCGGCGATTTAGAAGCTATCAAGGGTCGGGGAAGTGCCGGAACTGGCAGACGGGCCAGATTTAGGATCTGGTGCAGCGATGCGTGGGGGTTCGAATCCCCCCTTCCCCACCACGTGTATCGATAGGCAAAATTCCCGCCGGAAGGAGAATCTTTAAAATGGCTGAAACAAAATACGGACAGTATATCGTAACCGACATAAAGTCCGACCTGAAACTTCCTTCGTACCGGAGCGAGTCCAGGCAAGACCCCACCGACACCCGCAGCCTGCCGACCCGCGTAATGTGGTTGGACAGCCAGGTTGTCCCTGGTGCCTTCTACTCGGAATGCGTCTGGATTTGGCCGGAGTGCGCGTCTGAAAAGGTGGTGGCGGAAGCCCATACCCACCCTTTTGAGGAAGTTATTACCTTTTTCGGAACCAACTTTAAAGACCCCCATGATTTGTGCGGCGAGGTCGAGCTGTGGCTGGAAGGTGAAAAACATGTAATGACCAGAAGCTTCCTGGCCTATATTCCAGCGGGGATGAAGCACTGCCCCCTGATTGTCCGTAGAGTGGATAAGCCCATTTTTCACTTTACTGTCGGACCCGGTAAAGAATACGCATAATAGTGGGAAAAACAAATGACCGGCAATAAAAAATTTGAGAAGTTGCTCGAACCCTATCACATAGGGTCGGTAAAGACCCGAAATCGGATAATAAAGACAGGTGCCGGGATGTTCATGTGGCACGAAGACGACCTCCACATGAACGAGCCTATCAAAGCCTTCTATGAAGCCATGGCCAGAGGCGGTGTCGGCCTGCTGATTGTAGAGTCCCCCACCATTGATTACCCTTTAGGCACACGCTGGAGGCCGCGGTATCGTATTGATGACGACAAATATATCAAGGGTCTCAGTGAATTGACTCAGGTTATCCGCAAACATGACTGCCCGACCTTTATGCAGATGAACCATGACGGACCGTGGCAGAGAGTAATTTTTGAGCCAACACCTCTTTCCCCCGGTCCACCGATAGCAGCTTCGGCGGTGAGCATGAGTTCGGAGAACGACTTTCATAACGATGTGCCCAGAGAGCTTACCATTGCCGAGATTGAGGAGATTGTCGATAAGTTCGCCAGTGCGGCGGTGCGGGCTGAGAAGGCGGGATTTCAGGGGGTAGATATCAATGCTGCCAGCAGCCACCTGTTGCACAACTTTCTCTCTCCCTTCTGGAACAGGCGCCAGGACGCCTATGGTGGGAGCCTGGAAAATAGGGCCCGGTTTGTGGTTGAAATCATACGGGAAATCAAAAAGCGTCTGGGGCAGGACTTCCCGGTATCCGTCTGTATCAACGGTATCGAAATCGGCCGTATCGTGGGGATTGAAGATGATAAATGCATGACGG
>JAUWYU010000182.1 GCA_030615655.1 Dehalococcoidia bacterium | reverse complement strand
CTTTATGAATATCTTTGGAGGTTATCGCACCCACCCAGCAGGTACCCAGGCCCTGGTTTACAGCTTCCAGGGTCATATACGCAGCAGCAATTATCATCTGCTCGCCGGCTTTCACCGTCATTACCGGTTCACCCAGGATGTACGGCGCGAATACATCGCTCTGTAAAACAACATTATCCAGAAATTCGTCTGTCCATGGCATCACACCCATATCTATGAGTTGTGCCAGGGCCTCTCTATGTTGCTTTTTAGATAAGTCATTTATGGCACCGCAGCAAACGATTAAAACCGGAGCATTGATATGAGGTTGTCCACCGGCAGCCTTGGCTATTTCTTCTATTTTAGCCTTATCCTGAACCACGATGAAACGCCATGGTTGAGTGTTTCCCCATGATGGTGCTCGCCTGCCTGCCTCCAGCACCTTTTCAATCTTTTCTTTTTCCACAGGCTTCGGATTCCACCTTCTTATACTTCTCCTCTTCTGAATAGCACTTAATATGTCCATTTTAGTTCTCCTCCTTTATCCTTCCTTTTATCATTTCAGTCGCTCTGATTAATTAGTCGATATATCCCAACTGTCTTGTGCTATTTGTGCAGGATTAAGGGCACGACTCGCAGTTGATACTTTAATTGATTACATTATCCTTGTCAAGATGACGGCAGGACATCGGCTGTCAATTTCGTTTAAGCCCTCTTTCTTACGCCGTCCTCATTTCTCATCTATTCCCACCCTGGCCGCCCCGTATCATTCTCAGCTTATCCCGTGATTTTACTCTTGACAACCTCTTTCGCCCAGCCGGCGGCGCGTTCCAGTTCTCCCTCTTTCAGAGGACCTTCCGTGCCTTTGACGTAGAAAGGCTCGGGATTCAAAACGAGATTTCCGCCCTTCTTTTTCAGATTCTTGGCGATTTTTCCTGCGGCATAGCCGAAGATGCCGACCCATTTCGCCGAGATTCTGGTATCGAACGCAGCTGCACTGATGCCCTTGATAGCGGGCCCCGATACTTTTTTAAGGAAGCCCTGCATCGCTGGCGTCGGTCTACCCCCCTGGGTCGGCGCGCCCGCAATAAGGAGGTCAATCCCTTCCAGTTCGGAAAGATTTGCTTCACCTGCATGAAGCACCTTAACATCACCGCTAATAGCCCCGCCGATAGCCTTGGCGATTTCCTCCGTATTCCCGTAGACCGAGTCATAGACTACTAAAGTTTTCATCACACACCTCCGGAGTAGTATATAGTTTACAGTCCATTGCTGAAAGCCACAAGCCTGCGGGCGTTTTAGAGATGTGCGGCCACCCAAAAATACGGGCTGACCCCCACCAAACGTACGGGATAAATCGGTTGACCCCACGGCTGGCGCATGGTACAATATAATAAAGAGGCCGGGGTAACCAGAAACTACCCTGAATCGTTATATAAAGTAAGGGTAGTTTTTTTTGTGACTTTTTTGTGAGGTTTCCACCCGTTTTTGAGATATGGCTGTATTGTGCCTTTTGTAAGATAAGAGACAATTCCGCCGTTTTCCCGTTTGATTCCCGCAAGGAGAAATTTGAATACTATACAAAGTATAAAGACAAAGGTTGACGGACTCGATGTCCATTACTACAAGGCCGGCCAGGGAGAACCCCTGGTGGTGGTCCATGGCGGTGGGGGAGATGCCCGCACATGGTGGCATAACATCGAGGCTCTCTCCGAGAACTATACGGTATATGCCCCGGACCTTCCCGGGTATGGTGCCAGCCAGCCGCTGGACGGTCACTACTTTATACCGGAGCTGGCGGGATTCGTCGGTAGTTTCTCGGATAATCTGGGACTTGACAGGTTCCACCTGGTGGGGCATTCGCTGGGGGGCGGCGTGGCTCTTAACTATGCCCTCGAATCCCCCCACAAAATAAGGAAGCTGGTGCTGGTAAGCAGCCTGTGCCTGGGGAGTGAAATATCCCTGTGGATAAGGCTCCTGTCAATGCCGGCGCTTATTCGTTCTCTGGGGGGATTGACCCTGGCGGTGCTGAGGGGCGTTAAATGGTTGGTCAAGGCTTTTCTGGCTCAGGTTGAATTCATCATGCCGCTGTCCCCGTCCAGCGTGAGTATCGGCGGCAGTGTCACCACCTTAAAAGAACAGACGCTGGTGCTGGCTAACCGACTCTCCGAAGTATTGATGCCGACCCTCCTGGTGTGGGGAGCCAAAGACCTCATTGTACCGGTAAGACAGGCTTATGCCGCGGCGCAGGTGATTCCCGATTGTCAGCTGAAGGTCTTTCAAAACCGTGGCCATAACGTCCACCGGGATGAGGTCAAGCAGTTCTCCCACGTTCTTACCGGATTTCTGGGCTAGGCATTCTCCTTGGCCATGTGAGCAGCCTGGTACTCCCGGAACTCCCGCACGATATCCTCGTGCCTGGTGAGGGCGCTGCCGATTCCGTACTGCTTGCTGAGCCGCAGAGGCACGCAGCAGCACGAACAGCAGTTGCATATGGCGTAGAAGTCACCCCGGCATTTGACGATGGTATGGATGAGCCCTCTTCGGTGGCCGTCCTGTAAAATCTCCCTGGCTTTATCTTTGTTTATTTCGCAGGAATCCTGTGGCATCGCCTCCAGGAGGACGTGCCATGTAGGCCCGAGTAGTATCTCGACATCTATCGGATTATCACAGTTCCCGAATACTTGCCGGCAGGTACAGGCGGTAATAGCCACGCCCTCGGCAATATCCAGCAGCTCTTCCGCCTCCGCCGGCGTCAGCAGGTAGGCGCCGTGCAGGTTGGTGCCATAAGAGTTGGCTATCCGCCTGACCAGCCGACCGAGCAGGGGTATCCTGGTCCACCTGGCGAAGAACATGTAGAACCTGAGGGTTCCCCGCCGGCGTCTGCTGTACCACTTGAGAGTATGATGCATTATAAAATCTCA
>JAUWYU010000034.1 GCA_030615655.1 Dehalococcoidia bacterium | reverse complement strand
AGGCCATCCGCCTCGACCCAGAGTATGCCCTGGCCTACTACAACCGGGGTAATACCTACCTTGACCTGGGACAGTTTGAAAAGGCTATCGATGACTGCGACGAGGCCATCCGCCTCGACCCCGAGTTTGCCGAGGCCTACTGCAACCGGGGCACTGCTTACGCTAACCTGGGGCAGCCTGAGCGGGCTATCGAGGACTACGACGAGGCCATCCGCCTCAACCCCCAGCTTACCCTGGCCTACAGCAACCGGGGCATTGCCTACTTTGTCCTGAGGCAGTTTGAGCGGGCTATCGAGGACTTCGACGAGGTCATTCGCCTCAACCCCCAGCATGCCCAGGCCTATGCCAACCGAGCAGTAACTCATACCTTAATGAACATGTACACAGAGGCTGAGCAGGACTTCAAACGAGCGGTAGAATTAGGATTTGATTCAGACACTCTGAAGCAGGAAATCGAGAGACTAAAGGGGGTGTGATAGTCTCCTAAACAATATTCAATTGTTAAGGTGCTTCTGCTTATTTAAAACTGCACACTATTTATGTTGCCTGACGTCTGCTAATACGTCTATAATCAAGGTATGGAGATTGTCAGGCGGCATGAATGGCGGGTTACTACGACTCAGGCCCGGGAGATTCAGGCGGAGCTGGCGGGGCAGGTGTTACGGAGTGGCGATATCAACAGTCCGCGTTTGATAGTCGGCGTTGATATATCGGTGAACAGAGTGGCGGGGATGGGCACCGGGGCAGCGGTGGTCCTGAGCTATCCCGAGCTTGAGATAGTCGAGATAAAGACAGTAAGGGATAAAATCGAATTTCCTTACGTGCCGGGATTGCTGTCATTCAGAGAGGCGCCGCTGATACTGGCGGCCTGCGAGGATTTGACAGTTACGCCCGACCTCGTCATGGTGGACGGGCAGGGTATTGCCCACCCGCGGAGAATGGGGCTGGCCTCTCACCTGGGGCTTTTCCTGGACGTGCCGACAATCGGCTGCGCGAAGTCGCGATTATGCGGTCGGCACGAGGAGCCGGGCAATGAGTCGGGCAGCTATGCCGATTTGATAGATAATGGCGAGGTTATCGGGGCGGCTCTGCGCACCAGGGGAGGGGTAAAACCAGTGTATGTATCAATCGGCCATAAAATTGATTTGCCGGCGGCAGTGCACCGGGTGCTGGTGTGCTGCCGGGGTTACCGGCTGCCGGAGCCGACGCGGCTGGCCCACCAGGCGGCGGGGGGCAATCTGAAGCCGGAGGCGGCGGTAGCTGAAGCCGGCTATCGAGGAAGTCTTTAGAGGTGGAATGATGACAGCAGGTGAGAGTGGAGACAGGCGGACAAAGAAGCTGCCCCTGGCTGTTGAGGTTATAATTTTATATGTCGTCTTTTGCATTGTTGGCGCCGGTCTGGAATGGTGTTACGGTACTTTCTGGGATACGGTGGGTGTTGCTCCCTGGGGATATCCCGATTCTGGGCTACGCTATACGAGTTTGGAAGGGTTACCCTTGTGGGGGTTGGGGGGGTTGATTTGCGTCTCCATATATACTGCCGTGTCACGGAGAAACGCTAAATGGCTATTCGGCATGTTAATTTCACTGGTGCTGGCGGCATTATGGATTTTATTCTATAGCAAGGTGCTTCAGGCATAAGGATGCCAGGCAAACATTCCGATTAAAAGGATTATAGTGAGGGAAAGATGCAGGAGTTAAGGGACAAGTTAGAGGACTTACAGGCACGGATTTCAATAGCTATGGTGCATCTTTGACGTTGCCGGTAAAGAAAAAGAAATCGCCAGACTGGAGAAGAAGTCCGCCCGGGCCGATTTCTGGCAGGACCAGGCCAATGCCCAGAACGTTATGCGCCAGCTCGCCGAGCAGAGGAGGGTGGTGCAGAGGTGGCGGGAACTGGAGGAAAAGGCCGCCGATATCGCCGAATTGATTGTTTTATCGGAAGAGGATGCGCCACTTCAAGCGGAGATAAAATCGGAGCTGGACGAACTGGTCTCTCACATTGACGAGCTGGAATTCCAGCTTGCTTTCGGCAGTGAGTATGATGCCAGGAATGCCATTCTGGCTATCCATGCCGGTGCCGGTGGCACCGAATCCCAGGACTGGGCCGAGATACTGATGAGGATGTACCTCCGCTGGGCGGAGCGCCACGGCTACAAGACAGAGATACTGGATACTTCGCCGGGTGACGAGGCGGGCGTGAAGAGCACGGTCATTGCGGTGAACGGGGAATATGCCGCCGGCTATTTGAAATCGGAGCACGGCGTCCACCGGCTAGTACGTCTTTCGCCCTTTGACGCCGACCATGCCCGGCATACCTCGTTTGCTCTTGTAGAGGTTCTGCCGGAAGCCGAGGCTGATGTTGACCTGAATATCCCCCCTGATGATATTAAGTTAGACACGTTTCGCTCCAGCGGCCCCGGGGGACAGCACATGCAGAAAACGAGCAGCGCCGTCAGGGTGACTCACCTGCCGACGGGGCTGATAGTGACCTGCCAGAGCGAGCGTTCCCAGCGTATGAACAAGGATTTTGCCCTCAAGATACTCAGGGCACGCCTTCTGGAACTGGAGCTGGAAAAGAGAGAAGAGGAGAAAGCCAGACTTAAAGGGAAGAGGATAGAGGCGGGGTGGGGCAATCAAATCAGGAGCTACGTTCTGCATCCTTATAAAATGGTCAAAGACCACCGGACGGGCCATGAGACGAGCAATGCCGAGGCCGTGCTGGACGGAGAGCTGGACGGCTTCATCAATGCCTACCTGCGGTCTTCAATGGGTAAGGAAGAATGATTAAGAGAGCAACCTTAGCAGCTTTAGTTATCTGTCTGCTGGTCCTGGCCATCCCGGGCCTGGCGCAGGCCGGCGGGGAACTAACCGTACTCAGCAGCTCGGCTGAGATGGACTTCCCGTACAGTCTTACCTTTGACATATCTGCCGAGAGCGATGTCGATATTACGGATATTCGACTTCATTACAGGGTAGACCGCATGGAGCATGCCCAGATAACCAGTGAAATCTATCTTGAGTTTACACCGTCAACCCTGGTGGTGACGGGGTGGGTATGGGATATGAGGATGGGGGGCGGGTTGCCGCCGGGGTCCAGCGTGGACTACTGGTGGACGGTATCCGATGCCGACGGCACAAGGGTGGAAACAGAAACTGCCAAAATTGAGATAGAAGACAGGCGCTATGACTGGCAGAGCATTATCGAGGGCGAGGTAACACTGTACTGGTACGAAGGCAGCAATGCTTTCAGCGAGGAGCTGATGACAGCCACCCAGGGAGCGCTGGCCCGACTGGCGGAGAATACCGGCGCCGAACTGGAAAACCCGGTAAGTATCTATATTTACGCCAACGCGCAGGACTTACGGGGGTCCATGATTTTCGCTCAGGAGTGGACGGGCGGTGTCGCCTTTACCCGCTACGGCATTATAGCTATTGGCATATCACCCGGTAATACTGACTGGGGGAAACGGGTGATTGCTCACGAGCTAACACATCTGGTCATACACCAGGTGACCTTTAATCCGTATAACGATTTACCCACCTGGCTTGACGAAGGCCTGGCGATGACCGCCGAGGGTGAACTGGAGCCAGGGTTTGTTAGTGTTTTAAATGAAGCGAGGCAAGAGAACCAACTTATCTCGGTGCGGAGTCTGACAAGTCCGTTCTCGGCTTACGCTGAAGAGTCTATTCTGGCGTATGCCCAGAGCCATAAGCTGGTGGAGTATCTCATTAATGAATACGGACGGGATAAGATGTTTGAACTGCTTAATACGTTCAGGCAGGGCAGCGGCTATGACGAGGCTTTAAACAGGGTTTATGGATTTGATATGGACGGGCTGGATGCTCTGTGGAAGGCTTCTCTGGAGGGGGCGGTACGTTGAGAACAGAGACCCACGGTGAGGCCGGTGGTTTAGTCCTTATCAGGCAACGATTAGCGATTCGTGGGTGAGGTCAGCGTTTGCTGCTGGCAGATGTAAGCGGTTTAGCAATTGCCGGTTTCGAGCTTTTGGCGGTATCCCGGGTGGTCGGGAGCATCATGTCTCTCCGGCTCCAGTTGGCGCCGCACTGAATACATTCAGCATAGACACCGTATATATCGCATTCCAGGGAGAGGTCGCCACCGCATCTCTTGCACCCTTTGATTCGGACTAAACAGAGCATATTTCTCCTTTGCTGGGGGATACCCCGGTTAACAGGCAATTGCCGGTTAAGCTATTCTGATAATAGTCATTTCCACGTCATTTTTAAATCCAGCCAACCCTTATTCCGTGAATAACGCACTCTCAAATTGGCTGGTGGTTATTACCCAGTGTTTGCCCTTAAGGGTGTTGGATGGTGAGGCAGCCAGCGAGTCCTGGTATATCACCCTGAACAGTTTGCCATGTGGCCGACTTGGTGCTAGACTGGGCTGGTATGGAGAAGTCGCGTGGGGTCAAGCACAGTTCAATGACCATCCATGATTTGCCGGTTGCGGACAGGCCCAGAGAGAGACTGCAGAGGCTGGGAGTGGAGGCTCTTTCGGCGCAGGAAATTCTGGCTTTGATTCTGGGGCGGGGCATTGCGGGCGAATCGGTGATGGTGACCGCTCAGAGGCTGCTCAGGCAGTTCGGCGGGCTGAAGGGGATTACCGGGGCCTCAATCGAGGAACTGGCCCAGGTGAGGGGCATCGGTATCGCCAAGGCTTCCCAGATAAAAGCGGCCGTTGAACTGGCGAGTCGGGTAGAGGGTTACCTGGAGACGGCGGATAAGCCGCTGGTGAAGACTCCCGACGATGTTGCGGGTCTGGTGCAGGGGAGGCTGAAAGGTAAGAAGAAGGAGTATTTTCTGGCGGTGCTGCTCGATACCAGAAACCAGCTGATAAAGGTGGCCGAAATCGCGGTAGGGAGTCTGGACAGCAGTATCGTTCACCCCAGAGAAGTATTCAGAGAGGCGATATCAGCCAGCGCGGCTTCGGTAATCTTCGTGCATAATCACCCTTCGGGAGATACCGAGGCCTCAGAGGATGATATACAGTTGACGAAGAGGCTGGCCGAGGTGGGGGAGATTATGGGTATAGATGTCCTGGACCATATCATCATCGGCGGGAAGAGCCATACAAGCCTGAAGAGGGAAGGACTGTTTTAGCTGCGAATGCTACCAGGCTCAGTCTAAATACATGGCCAACCAGCATTGGTCAGTCGAAGGTTCGATATACCAGAACTCATTGCCTATTCTCGCCATGCAAATAGCATGGTAAGCATCGGTAGTAGCGGATGGATACCACTTCCGGTATTCTTCCGGGTGAAGGACTTGAACGGACAGGTACATGCCGATGGCCATAGCTCTATCCCTCAACTGTAACGCAAAATCCTCGCACTGACCATCGAACTTGACCGCTCCATTACTATCTGTGGTGAGAATAATGCGCTGGTCAGTATCATCGTTTTTCAGGAAATCCTGAAGTTGCTCAACGCTGTCCCAGTCTTTTAGTTTTACCGGCACTTCATAGGGCACTTCAATTGTATTCTCAATATAGACAGGTTTTATCACCTCAATAGTTTTTAACTGGCTGACTACCGGAACAGGTTTTTCCACTTCAACCTTAACGAGCCTGGTTACAGTATGACTTGAGTTTTTAACATACGGGATGACGTCGGGTTTAGCGTAGTTAGCCCCGACATGAAAAGTCATAATATATGACGCGCATGTAATAAGAACAACGGCTACAGTTATAATTACTTTGCTTTTGAATCTGCTCAATGGCTTGATGTACTTATGATGGACTAATTTCAGGGCTTTTATACGACTCTGTTATATTTTAGACGACAGGAATTGCTCCGAGCATAAAAAAAACCTAAAAAAAATATTAAAAAGGGTTGTGTGCGCACGAATATCTTCCACGTTTTGTGCTTTCCGGAGCGATATTCGAGGGTTCGATGATGTTGGCGAGAAGAGCTATATAAGCCTGAAGAGAGAAGGATTGTTCTAATGCGCTCTTACTGCTTTTGTGGGAATGACACGCGGCGGTATGTCTGCCACTACTCCGACATTATCGGTTTTGATTCATCTTCCGGCTTGCGTACGTACTGGGCGGTAAGCGCGATATCCATGAAGACGATGGGTTTGCGGATTATCTTGAACTCAAGCGGGGTATGAACCATGTCGGCCGGGATATGCACGAAGCACGTTTCGGTGATTACGAATTTTTCCTGCTCGCCCTCGGGACCCACGTAAAGCCAGACTTCAGCATCAAATTCATTTACCCTGGTGGCGTCGGCGTTCTGGAAAGCCAGAAACTGGTCGAAATCGTGGGTATGTGGCTCGTTTATCATCAGGAAAGGTTCGGTGACACAGAACCAGTCCATCCTGTAGCCGGAGTCCCATTCCTTGCCCCAGATATGAAAGGATGGCGCCGTGAGGGCGGGATAAAGTTTGGTAAAATCTCCAACGGGTTTGCTCTTATAATACCGGGCATACTTTTCTGAAACCATTTATCTTCTCCTTCTCTAGTGCTGCCTGTTAATGATTATAAGCTGAACGATATGTTTAATCAACCTGTGAACAGGCATAACGGGAGGCCGGCCTGAAGAGGGGAGGGTGGTAATAGTTCAATCATTTTCGGGCATGCTTATAACCAAGGGCTATAATTCAAAGCGCCCATTCGTATATTGACCGTAATCCATCGGAATGATATACTTAGTGACTACTAAACGGAAAATCTGATGGGGAGGATAGAAGAAGTGAAGAAAATTTTAGCGGTGTTTATGGCGATAGGCGTGGTTATGGCTATGTCTGCTTCTTTTATGGCGTGTGGGGAGGAAATACCTTCAGCAGATGAGATAGTAAACGGCGTTATAGAATCTCTGGATGATGTAGAGTCGTACGAGATGGATGTGGACATGGAAATGCGAATGTCTGGCGAGGATGAAGGTATGCAAATAGAAGTGGAAACGACGATGGCTATTGATGGCGTATTTGACTTTGTGAACGAGCAGGCGAAGATGGTCATTGATATGAGTATGGCCGGCCCCGGAGAAGACCCGGTGGAGATGGCTATGGAAATGTACATTATAGGTGACATGACATATGCGATGATGGATATGCCTCTGATGGGTCCAACGTGGGTGAAAACAGACACAGAAGAGGAATTGTGGGATGAAATGAATTACGCTCGTTCTCAGGTAGATATGCTGAAAACAGCGCAGGTTGAGGTGATAGGCAGCGAGAAGGTAAAAGGAGTAGACTGTTATGTGATTCAGCTCACTCCAGATATTGAGCAGCTGTGGGAGTTAATGATGGAGCAGACCGGTGGCGAGTTGCCTGATATACCTTCAGAGGAGCTCCAGGATGTGTTTCGCAGTTTCTCGGTGAAGTACTGGATAGCCAAGGATACATATTTCTTAGCCAAAGTAGATATTGAGATGGTGGCAGATTTTTCTTCTGAGGCTATGGGTCTAGCAGGGGATGAAGGGGCAGTCACTATGGATATGACCATGAGTATGCTGGCCTATAACTATAATGAATCGGTCACTATTGTACTGCCACCGGAGGCAGAGGATGCCGTTTATGAACCTACGAATTAGGCTGCATAATAAAATAGGGGAATATAATCAAGTATAAGTAAAAAGTGTGAGCTATGCACTCTGCCTGCGGAATGCATAGCTCACTATAAAAAGGAGGTCACACAGGCTAGAAGCCTCCCTGTGTGCTATTGTCCGGCGGGGAAGGGTGGCCGATAATTCCCGGTTCCTCTATTTGACCTTGAGCGCGTCTTTTTCAAGTTTGCCTATCTTTTGTTCTTGCTCCGGGCTGATATCAATGCCCAGCAGTTTTAATCGCTTTACCACGTCTTTTGCCCTCGTCTTGTTTCTCTTGAGGAAGTCGAAAATAGCCTCTTTTCCTATAGGGGTAAGCTGATAGCCTCTTAACCCGTTTTTCTTCAGGTAACCGCGATTTACCAGGGAGTTGTATAAATAGCCGATATATTCGCTGGTGATATCCATGGGGCGGGTCAGCAGTTTTTTACCGCCATTTCTATTGACGACGATAGCCATAAGGATAATCATTTCACTGGGCAGCATTTTCACCCCCTATGCTTTAAAAATAGTCAACAGACATTAAAATAGCACAAAAAGAGACATTTGTCAACTTTCTAATTATAGTGATGTGTTTTTACCGGTCCGGTACGTTTATTTTTCAGTGGAGACGGGTTTGTGTTATATTGTGCTTGGATGGAGTTTTCGGGGTCGCAAATGAAGAGAGTCTTATTCATACTCCTGTCAATTGCATTACTGTGCAGTCTGCCGCTGGCCAGCTGTCAGTGCCAGTTGCCGGAGACCACTCCGGGGACCATTCCGGAAACCCCTCAATCTATCGGTCAGGGCGGCGTTCTTAAGCTATACGGCATTGACCCCATCACGCTCGACCCGGCAATTTCGGGTGAAATGACCTCACACGAGTACATTGCGCAGCTTTTCAGCGGGCTGGTGCGCCTTGGCGATAATCTGGAGCCGACGCCGGATATCGCCGAGGAGTGGCGAATCAGCGAGGACGGCAGGACTTACACCTTTGAGATACGGAGGGATGTCAGCTTTCATGACGGGCGGGGGGTTAAAGCGGGGGATTTTAAATACTCGTGGGAGCGCGCCTGCGACCCGGTTACCGGCTCGCGTACAGCGGGCGTATACCTTGATGATATTGTCGGGGTGACGGATGTGCTGGAGGGTAAAGCCAGAGAAATCAGCGGCGTGAAGGTCGTTGACGATTATACTCTTGAAGTGACCATAGATGCTCCCAAGTCGTATTTCCTTTCCAAGCTGACCTATACTACCGCTTACGTGGTGGATAGAGCCAACGTGGCACCGGGCGGAGAGTGGTGGCGGCAGCCGAACGGCACCGGGCCTTTCAAGCTCGGGGAGTGGAGCGAGAATAATCTGCTGGTCCTGGAGAGGAACGAGCTTTATTACGGAGAGAAGGCCGCCGTTGACCGCGTTGAATTTCAGCTGTGGAGCGGCGTGCCGATGAGAATGTATGAGACCGGCGAGATAGATGTTACCGGCGTTTCCGTTACCTATATTGACCGGGCTACGGACGAGGCCGGTCCCTTCCACCAGGAATTGCGGGTGGTGCCGGAGTTGAGCTTCGGTTACATAGGTTTTAATACCACCAGGCCGCCCTTTGATGATGCCAATATTCGCCGGGCTTTCACGCAGGCTATTGATAAAGAAAAGATAGTGTCGCTGGTATTCAGGGACCTGGTACGACGCGCCGATGGTATCCTGCCTCCCGGTATGCCGGGTTTCAATGAGAATCTGGATGGACTGGACTACGACGTGGACAGGGCAAGGGAGCTGATTGCCGGTTCCAAGTATGGCAGTGTGTCCGGACTGCCGCCCATTACCATTACCACGGCGGGCTATGGGGGCCTGATATCCCCGTGGCTGGAGGCTGTTATCTGTCAGTGGCGAGACAATCTGGGGGTGGAGGTGACGGTACGGCAGCTGGAGCCGGAGAGGTTCCTTTATTATCTCACGGAGGAAAAGGACGAGATGTATGACCTGGGCTGGGTAGCCGATTACCCGCATCCGCAGAACTTTCTGGACATCTTGTTCCACACCGGCGCCGAGAATAACCATGGTGAGTACAGTAATGCCGAGGTGGATGACCTGCTGGACAGGGCGGGGGTGGAGACGGATAGCCACCTGAGCCTGGAGCTTTACCGGCAGGCGGAGCAGGCGCTGGTTAACGATGCGGCGTGCCTGCCGCTGTGGTTCGGGCAGAACTATATCCTGGTGAAGCCATACGTGGAGGGGTACGAGCTGAACCCGATGGGCTTCGCGATGCTGAATAAGGTATGGATAAGGGAGGAGTAAGGGTGGCGTGTCTTCTATCTTTGTTTATTCCGGGAAAGAAGGCGGAGAGAAAATAGCCCGGCAAGACGCGGGTAAGACCGGAAGTAACGGGGATTTGACAAGAATGAATTCAGAAGGCTAAAGTGTCCGTAAAGTGGATTACGCCCTGAATGCTGATAATGAACGGTTGTTTTCAGCCAGTCCAGCAGGAAAAAACCGAGTAGTTTACATAATTGGGGTAAAACGTTTAACCATTCTAGGAGGAGGTGAGATATGTACTGTCCAAGCTGCGGAGCGGAGCAAGCAGAAAACTCGAAATTCTGTCGTAATTGTGGCGTAAGGTTTGTTCAGGCGGAGGGTGTCCAACCGGGTACGGCGTACACGAGCGCTGTGGAGTATGCCGGTTTCTGGCGAAGGTTCGGCGCTGCGATTATTGATGGTATTATAATTAATGTGGCAAGCTTCATAATAGGCTTGATCATTGGACTAATAATAACTTCGGCCGGTGGAGTTAGTGACGCCACTATCAACGTGGTCTCTTATTTGATAGGATTTCTAATATACTGGCTTTATTATGCCCTGATGGAAAGCTCGTCCAAACAAGCGACGCCGGGTAAGATGGCGCTGGGAATAATCGTCACTGATAATGATGGCAATAGAATCTCATTAGGCAGGGCGACCGGCAGGCTCTTTGCTAAATACATTTCCACAATAATCTTATTTATCGGCTTCATTATGATTGCTTTTACACCGAAGAAACAGGGTCTGCATGACATGATGGCCAGCACTCTCGTAGTATTAAAATAATAGCCTTTGGCTGAATGGAGAGGGGGGTTTAGACAATGGCAAAACGGACGATTTTACGCTTTGAGTTCAACAAAGATATATGGCCGATTGTTGAAGGTTGGGCCAGGGAACGCAATTATCAGGAGAGGACCCGAGGTGATGCCTGGCGTCGGTACCAGCAGGGTCATGGCTGGCTTGTCGCCCCAAAGTGTGTTGAAATACGTCAGGAAGGGGAGACAATAGAGATACAGGGATGGGTAAAAAACAACATTGTATATCGCATTATATGCCTCTTCCTCATGCCCGGGGAAATAGACCTGGGAAAAGGATTAATGGCAACCATTCCACGGGGTACGGCTCGC
>JAUWYU010000204.1 GCA_030615655.1 Dehalococcoidia bacterium | reverse complement strand
ACAATGCCGTACTTTTCCGTAAAAGCCCGGGCCTCCTCGGTATTGGACTGGAAAGGACTCCTGGAATTGAGCACTTCCATCAGGTCAATCTTATCGGCTATCTCCTCAATAACCCAGTCCTTTAATGCGGAGCCCCGTATCCTCTCAAAAGGGTGAGGGATATTCACCAGCCCACCTTGAGCCCGGATGCGGTTTATTGCCTCTTCGGGAGTAAGACCGCTGGGTATGGTCTCTTTAAGAAACATGCCCATGATTTCGCCCTGGGTGGTCATTATTTCCTCGGCGACGACAACGGTAAAGGGGGCTATTTTCTGCATCTTCAGGGCGCCCTCGGCTGTGCCGTGGTCGGCTATGACTATACAGTTTATCCCCAGTTCCTGACACCGCCCGATAATCTTCTCCAGGGGTGTATTGCAGTCCATGGAATACTCGGTATGTATATGCAGGTCGGCTTTTAGCAATATATTTCGGCTCAGCCACTCCTTTCCAGATAGGTGCCGGTGCGCGTGTCCACTTTGACAACGTCTCCCTCGTTGATGAACAGCGGGACCTGTATGGACAGCCCGGTTTCCAGCTTGGCCGGTTTGGTACCGGCCGTGGCGGTGTCCCCCTTGAACCCGGGGTCGGTTTCGGTTACTTTAAGCTCCACTGTAATCGGCATGGCGACACTCACCACTTCATCCTTGTAGCTCAATACCTCCACGGAATTGCCTTCTTTCAAATAGTCCAGGGCGTCTCCAAGCTGCGCCGGGGTCAATGGCATCTGCTCGAAGCTCTCCTGGTCCATAAAGTAATACAGGTTGCCGTCGTTATAGAGGTACTTCATCTGCCGCTCATCCAGGCGCGCCCGCACTAATTTTTCGCCCGACTGAAACGACCGCTCGATAGTATGCCCGGCATTGATATCACGCAGCTTGACCTTCGCCAGGGCTGTCCGCTTCATCTTGACATGCTGGTAGTCAACCACCTGGTAGAGTTTATCGTCCAGCTCGATGATAACTCCTTTTCTCAGTTCCGTGGCATTAATCATATCTCACCTTTCCAGCTTTAGAGAGCGCTACGGCTCTCCCTTTTTCTATCATTACCGTATCCTCAATCCTTACCCCTCCCCACCCGGTCAGGTATATACCGGGTTCGACGGTAAATACCATGCCGGTGGTCAGCGACTCCTTCGCCCCCGGTCCGAGACGGGGCAGTTCGTGAGGTGCCAGCCCCACGCCGTGCCCCAGCGCATGTCCGAAAGCCTCGTCATAGCCCGCCTTCTTGATGACCGTCCTGGCGGCGCTGTCAGCCTGGTGTCCTGTTACGCCCTCTTTTATTATAGACATCGCCGCTAGCTGAGCGTCAAGAACGGTATGATAGACCTTCTTAAAAATGCTGTCGGGAGTGCCGGCGCAGAGGGTGCGGCTAAGGTCGCTGGTATAGCCGTCGAATCTGGCTCCCATGTCGATGACAATCGGGTCTCCGGAGTTTATAACGCGCTCCGAAGGCCTGGCATGGGGCAGCGCCGAGTTGGGACCCGAGGCGACGATGATTTCAAAGGGTACGGCCTGGCTGCCGCTGTCACGAAGGCGTTTCTCTATCTCCCAGGCAATCTGTTTCTCCGTCATCCCGACTCTAATGATACCCTCGACATATTCGTAAGCGGCATCGGCTATTTCGACGGCCTTTTTGATAAGCCTGATTTCTCCCGGCTCTTTTACCACCCGCAGGGACTCCACCAGTCCGCTCACGGGAAT